>CAZTHW010000060.1:0-13028 GCA_964613595.1 uncultured Desulfobacteraceae bacterium
CGATAATATCGTGGGTTACCTTGATGCCGGTGATTTCTTCAAAAGCCTGGGCCAGCACCTTGGCTTCCCATTTGTGGGTGTTTATTCCCTCGGCCACCGACTTGATATGCATCCCCTTGTAGGGCTCGGCAGCCTTGGCAAACCATTCCAGCTCCTTTCGCTGCTCCTTTTTGGAGAGCACGGACGGTTGAAAGACATCAATCCATTTGTCAATCGTATCCGCCACGGCCACGGCAGGCAACAAAAAGGCCAGTGCCGTAAGGATCAATACAATTTTTCCCATGCACGTTCGATACATGTGGACCTCCCTCCTGTGTAATATGTTGGGGTTAAAAAATACGTACGGGTTGTTTTCACTTCCTGTACCACCCCCTTCAAAATCTGAAGTGTCCGGTCTGTGTGTCTTTGTTTTAAAACCCGACTATTGGGTCAACTGATAAACCGATGCCGCGGTCATAAACCCGAAGCACGAAATCCGAATTTTGAAAAAATCAAAAGAAGAAAGCTTCTTGCGGATCCCGGTATCCGAAATCCGGAATTTGCCTGTTTACCCCCATACACCTTCGGCTGCGAACCAGGCCACGGAAATGAGCAGCGGCACCCAGAGGGCCGCGGGTCCGACAAGCCCGAGCCAGATCAGAAAAATTGCAATCAGCGAGATAATACCGATAAAAAAACGGTCCCCCCGGGTTGTGCTGATGGGGAAAAACCCCTTTCTGGCAACCGACGGAGAGGCTGCATCCCAAATGCCCATAAAGGCAATGGCCGCAAAAAGCCCCCCGATGACCAGCCCGCTCTGCCATGTCCAGTACATCCAGGATGTGTTGGTTGCAATCCAGTCCCACATTTTCTAAACCCTCCCGAGTGCAAATCCCCTGGCAATATAGTTGCGCACGAAATAGACCACGATGGCGCCCGGAACCATTGTCAGCACCCCTGCGGCTGCAAGCAGACCCCAGCGAACGCCCTCGGCGCCGATTCCCACGGTAAGCGTCACAACTACCGGTTTTGCGTTGGTCACGGTCAGGGCCTTGGCCAAAATGAGCTCGATCCAGGAGAAGGTAAAGCAGAAAAACGCCGCAACCCCCACGCCGGGTGCAACCAGGGGGAAAAATATCTTCCCGAAAAACCGGGGGAAGCTGTATCCGTCAATCAGCGCGGTTTCATCAATTTCCCTTGGGATGCCGGACATAAACCCTTCGAGGATCCAGATGGCCAGCGGGATGTTAAACAGGCAGTGCGCCAGGGCCACTGCCAGATGCGTGTCATATATCTGAAGCGTGTAGTACAACTCGGTAAAAGGCACCATGAACACGGCTGCAGGCGCCATTCGATTTGTCAACAGCCAGAAAAAAAGGTGGTGAGACCCCCTGAACTTCCAGCGGGAAAATGCGTATGCAGCGGGAATGGCTGCAATCAGGCTGATGATCACGTTTAAGCACACGTAGATAATGGAGTTCATGAAGCTGGATCGCCACAGCTCGGAAGTAAAGATTTCCGCATAGTTTTTAAACGTCAGGTCCTTGGGGATCAGCGTGAGTTCTTTTAAAATCTCGTTGTCGGTCTTCAGCGAGGTATTGATCATCCAGTATATGGGGAAAAACAAAACAAGCAGGTAGATGATCAGCAAAACGGTCCGTTTCCTCATTTGGTTTCTCCTTTGCCGATATGGGTCATCAGCTGGAAGAAAATATAGCTGAAAACGATCACGATAAACAAATAAATGAAAGACGAGGCCCCGGCATAGCCGAGCTGGTAGGACTCGGCTTTCCGGGCCACGTGCAGGCTCAGAAACGTGGTGGCATCCCCGGGCCCGCCGCCGGTGAGCAAAAGCGGCTCTGCATAAATCTTAAATGAATCCATGAACCGGAGCAGAACGCCGATAATGAGTACCGAGCGCAATTTGGGAAGCGTAACGTAGCGAAACGTCTTCCATGCAGAGGCCCCGTCGATCCGGGCGGCCTGGTAGTATGCATCCGGTATTGCCTGCAGGCCCGCATAGCACAGCAGGGCCACCAGCGGCGTCCAGTGCCAGACATCGAGCAGGAAAATGGTCATGAAGGCATCCACGGGGTCCTTGGAAACATTGAAGCTGTAATTAAACAGCGCAAAGAACTCTGGAATGACGCCCACCGCGGATTGCGTCAGCACCCGCGCTATGATGCCCACCACGTTAAACGGTATCAAAAGCGGAATGCCCAGCAGAACAAGACAGACCGCCACGCCCGGGCCCCGTTTGGGAAGACACAGGGCGATGCAGATACCCAGGGGGACCTCCACTGCCAGGATCCCAAGGCTGAAAACAAGCTGCCGCACGAGTGCCTGCAAAAAGACGGAATCCCGCAGCACTTCCACATAATTCTCGAATCCCACGAAAGTCGGGGTCGAGCCGGCAAAAATATAGTGCAGGGAGTAATTGATCACGGTCATCAGCGGGATGAAAGCACTGATAGCCAGAACCGCAAGGGCGGGAATCACAAACAGCCAGCCTCTGTTTTTCATGGCGATCCACCTCGAAAAATGTTGACCCGAAATCGCCCCGGCTCAGGACGGCGGGCCGTGAAATCCCTCAGATAATGCGCTTTTCGTTGAAAAACAAGTTGACCTTTTCCTCGGGAAAAGACACCCAGACCCGGTCGCCTTCCGTGACAGAAATTGATTCGGAGACCCTGGCCTTGATACGCGAGGACTCCCGGTCACAGGTCAGCACCCTGTAGGCGCCGGTATATTCGATTACAGAAACGGTAAATGCCACGGCACCGTCCTGCTCCCGGGTCGCAACATCGATGACTTCGGGCCGTATGCCCAATTTAAGGCTGGTACCGGCAGAACCGAGCTTGTTTTTCAGCTCCTGACTTACAGGCAGATGAAAATCGGAAAACTGCAGCGTATTGTCCTTGTCCTGCAGGGTACAATCCAGCAGATTCATTCCCGGGCTTCCGATAAAATAGCCGATAAATGGGGATGCCGGCTGGGAATGCAGCTCGTGCGGCGTGCCCTGCTGGATGAGATGTCCGTCCTGGATGATTGTGACATCATCTGCAAAAGTCAGGGCTTCGTGCTGGTCGTGTGTGACATAAATCATGGTTTTCTTGAGGCGGTTCTGCACCTCCCGGAGTTTTCTGCGCAGGCCGCCCTTGAATTTCGGGTCAATAACCGTAAGCGGCTCATCGAGAAGCACTGCTGCAGTATCTTCCCGGATAATGCTCCGGCCGAGCGAAATTTTCTGCTTGTCCGCGGCGTTGAGGCTTGTGATGCGCGCTTTAAGAAGATCTTCGAGGCCCAGAATTTCGGCTGTCTCGCGAACCTTTTTGCCGATCTCCCTTTCCGGGACCTTTTGATTGCGCAAAGGAAAGGCCAGGTTGTCAAACACGTTCATGCTGTCGTAGACTACGGGGAACTGGAAGACCTGGGCAATTTTGCGCTCGCGCGGAGCCAGGGGCGTGACATCTTTTCCGTCAACCAGGACCCGGCCGGCAGTGGGCTGAAGCAGCCCGGAGATAATATTTAAAATCGTGGTCTTGCCGCACCCGGAAGGACCGAGCAGGGCATTGGCACTGCCGTCGGGCCAGGAAATATCCATATTGGAAACCGCATATTCCCTTTGCGCCTCTGGCACCGAGGGCGGGTTGTATGTGTGGGAAATGCCTTCGAGTTCAATTCGGGCCATGCGTTTCCTCCATAGCCGGACTGTCCGGCTGCGGCCGCTCAGCTGAAGGTTTTTAGCACAAGCTGCCTTGTTTCCCGGTCATAAATAAACAGTCGCGACGGATCCAGATATCCCGTTATCTCCGTTCCGATCGGAAACCGCGCAACCTCCTGCATCAGCACGACCAACACGAGCTCCTGGTGGCGGACATGAAGCTCGGTATCAGAGCCGAGCTCTTCGGCAAGCTCCACTGTTGCAGAAAACGGGATAAGGCCCCGGCCGTTTTGACTCGACGTATAAAGATTGTATGCGCGGACGCCCACCAGGTACTGCTGTGCCTGGAGACGGTCCCGGAATTCGGTGACATCGATTCTGATTTCATCGGAAATGGAAAGGCTGGTTTTTCCCTGCTCGGTAATTTTATGGGCTTCCATGATATTCATGGTGGGATAGCTGAAATAGGCCCCGACCTCCACATACGCCGGATTATGATAAACTTCCTGCAGCGGCCCGTATTGCAGGAGACGTCCTTCCTCGAAATAGGCCACGTCCGTGGACATGGAAAGCGCGTCCACGGATTCCGGGGTGGCATAAACCACCGCCCCGCCCTTTTGCTGCAAAAGCGTCTTGAGCTCTCCGCGCAGTTCTTCGCGCAGCTTATAATCCAGGTTTGCCAGGGGCTCGTCGAGAAAGATGAACCTGGTGTCCTTGATCAATGCCCGGGCAATGGCGGTTCGCTGCTTCTGTCCGCCGCTGACCTCTTCCGGATAGTGATTCAGCACGGCCGTCAGGCCGAGGAGCTCTGCATGGTAGCGAACCTGTTTATCAATATCTGTCTTTGAATACCGGGGCTTTGAAACCCGGAGGGGGGAGGCAATGTTTTCATAAATGGTCATGGAAGGGTAATTGACGAACTCCTGGTAGACCATGGCGATGTTTCGTTTCTGGACCGGAACGTCCGTGACATCCTTTCCGTCATAAAACACCAGGCCCTTATCCGGCCGGTCGATTCCGGCCATGATGCGCAAAAGCGTTGTCTTGCCGGCCCCGGTGGCACCCAGCAGCGTTACAAACGCCCCGTCCTCGATTTCCATGGACACATCATTGAGGGCAACGTCTGCTTCATAGGATTTTTCAATATTGAAAACGCCAATTCCCATTGGAAGGTTCCCCCGGCAATGCCTGAATTGTCACCGGCACTCCACCTGTGAAATCAAATCCCCTGCAGAGCCGCTGACAGTAAACACCGAACCGTCATGGATGGTTTTATAAATATATCAGCCGACCAAGGGTTTCGCAAGTGAAAATTGATCAGCCTGTAAAAAGTCCTTTTTACAGACAGTGTTAAGTTTTAAGTGATTAAGTGTTTAAGTAAAATCAGAAACTTATCATTTTATTGGCTGGCGATTATAACGGTTTCAGGACTTTTTCCGAATTCTTCAAAATTCTGGCAAAATTCAAAAAAATTTTCTGAAAACAACACAAAAGCGCCGGAAGAAAACCGGCGCTCAAACCACAAACAAATCCACCTCTGCGCGGGCTATCACATCCACCAGCGGCGCAGGCGGCTGCCGGTCTGTAAACAGGGCATGGACCTCCCCGATGTTGCCCAGTCGTACCATGGCATTACGCCCGAATTTTGTGTGATCTGCCACCAGGAAGACCTTGCGCGAGTTATCGATGATGGTCCTTGCAGCCCGGACTTCGCGATAATCAAAATCCAGCAGCGTGCCGTCCACATCAATGCCGCTGATACCGATAATACCGTAATCCACCCGGAACTGCCGGATAAAGTCAATGGTTGCCTCCCCGATCAACCCGCCGTCCCGGTGACGCAGCAGTCCGCCGGCAACAATGATCTCAAACTGTTCATTGTTGGACAGGATATTTGCCACGTTGAGGTTGTTGGTAATCGCCGTAAGCCGCCTGTGGTTGGAAAGCGCACGGGCCACGGCCTCGGTGGTGGTGCCGATATTGATAAAAAGCGAAACATGATCCGGAATCTGGCGCGCCGCCATTTTCGCGATTTGGCGCTTTTCCTCGAAGCACATAATCTTGCGCTCGTTATAGGCCACGTTTTCCGTGCTGGAGCCCATTCCCGCGCCTCCGTGAAATCGCTGTATCAGGCCTTCCTTGCTCAGCACGTTAATATCCCGGCGAATGGTTTGCGGGGTCACGGCAAACTGCCGGGCCAGATATTCTATTGTAACAAAACCCTGATTCTGTAGAATTTTCTGAATACGGCCATGCCGATCGGCGGGACTCATGCGCTTGTTCGATGTATTGGCCGGAACTGCCGGATCTTTTGGGTTACGAGATGCATGTTCTGCCATGAAACCTCCGGGGACGCGTAAGCAAGAAATCGAAGAACCGCAAAAACTGATGTAACAAAACGAATAAAATTTTTTCAGTTCCGAAAATTTGCTCGTGACATGCCAGGATTTATTGTGGTATAATCAACATTATTTTTTAAATACCATCCCGGAACGGTTTTCACAAGCAAAAACCCGCATGCGCCACGCACAGCGGAAAACGCCGCAAAATACCGCCCGGAACAGGAGGACCCGGATGCAAACCCAGGTGCTGATCATCGGCGCCGGCGTCACCGGCACCGGCCTGGCCAGAGACATTGCCCTGAGGGGCATTTCCTGCATTGTTGTTGAAAAGCGGGATGTCAACGCCGGGGCCTCGGGCGGAAACCACGGGCTTTTGCACAGCGGGGCCCGCTACATTGTTTCCGATCCGGCCGCGGCCCGGGAATGCCACAGGGAAAACCGGCTGCTCAAATCCATGGCACCCCACTGCATTGAACAAACCGGCGGGATTTTCGTGGCCGTGGCCGGAGATGATGAAAAATATGCGGCTGATTTCCCGGAACGCTGCAGACAATGCGAAATCCCGGTCCGGGCCTTAGACACAGACGAAGCCCGGCAGATGGAACCCGCCCTTGCCTCCGAACTGATCGCTGCATTTGAAGTCGACGATGCCGCCATTGACCCGTTCAAGCTCTCCCTGGACAACATCGCTCACGCCCGGCAGCAGGGCTGCCGCCTGCTGCGATACAGCCGCGTCACCGGCTTTGATGTCGAAGACGGCCGGATCCGGCGCACACATGTCATCGATACACTCACCGGCCAGACCCGGCACATCGATGCCGATATGGTTGTCAATGCAGCAGGCGCCTGGGCCGGTATCATTGCCGAATTGGCGGGCGCGCAAATCCGGATGCACTATTCCAAGGGCAGCCTGCTGGTCACCCAGAGCCGGATTGCCCGGCGGGTGGTAAACCGCCTGCGCATGCCCACAGACGGGGACATCCTGGTACCCGGGGGCACGGTGTCCATTCTGGGCACGAGTTCCTGCCGCGTGGATTCACCGGATAAAATATACCCGGAAATCCCGGAAATCGATGCCATCATCGACGAAGGATCCGCCATGATACCGGAACTGGCCACAACCCGGTATATCCGCGCATATTGCGGTGTGCGCCCCCTGCCTGCAGACAACCGGGCAAAAGATGAGAACGCCGATGACCGCTGCGTAAGCCGAGGCTATGAACTCATCGAACACGCCCGGCAGCCGGAAAAAATCGAAAACCTGATCACCATCACCGGCGGTAAACTGACCACCTACCGCCTGATGGCGGAAAAAACCGCCGACCGCGTATGCCGGCGGCTCGGCATTCAGGAACCCTGCCGGACCCGCAGCGAACCCCTGCCCGATACGGTGGAGGCCAGGTGGACCGAACCGGGCCTGGCCCCGGATACGTGGCTGCGCAAAAGCACGGCCAACGACGTGCTTTTGTGTGAATGCGAAATGGTGCCTGAAAGCATTGTCACTGAAATCGTGGAAAGCATCCGCAGCCAGGAGGGACAGCCGGATCTCAAGGCCATCGGGCTGCGCAGCCGCATCGGCAAAGGCCCATGCCAGGGCACATTTTGCAGCCAGCGCCTGGCGGCCTTCCTCTACGATCAGGGCCACCTGGAAAACCGGGAGGGAATTGACGAGTTGCGCGCGTTTCTGCGGGAACGGTGGCGGGGCCAGCAGCCGCTGCTGTGGAACAGGTCCCTGGCCCGGGCCGAACTGCTCGAGGCCATGCACTGCGGACTCTTTTCCATTGAACTGTGATTAGCCTGTAAAAAGGACTTTTTACAGGCAGTGTTAAGTTTTAAGTGATTAAGTGGTTAAGTAAAATCGGAAGCTGATCATTTTATTGGCCGACGGTTATAACGGTTTTAGGACTTCCACGGAAATCCTTTTTTGCGCCCGGGCGGGATAAACAGCTTTTTCCGCAACCATCAACTGTAAAACAGATAAAAACATGAACAGTCGGGAAATTGACATCACCTGCGATCTCATGATCATCGGCACCGGAATGGCCGGTATGGCTGCAGCCCTGTTTGCCGCAGAGCGAAACATAAAGACGGTTCAGGCAGGTCAGGCCGGGCAACTCGGCTTTGCCAGCGGCTTGATCGACGTGCTCGGCGTACACCCCGCATCAGGGGCACAAATCGTGGACAATCCCTGGCAGGGCATTTCCCGGCTGCGCCGGGATCAGCCCGACCACCCTTACGCCCGCATGGAAATTCCCGAGATTCAAACCGCAGTCCAGACCGTGCTGACATTCCTGGAAAAAAGCGGATATCCGCACATCAGCCATGCGGAAAAAAACATGCACATGATCACACCGGCCGGAACCATCAAGCCCACCTACGCCCTGCCCCATACCATGGCCAAAGGCCCGGCGGCCCGGGCCGACCAAAAACCGTGCCTGCTGGTGGATTTCAAGGGGTTCAAGGGGTTTTCCGGCCGCCAGATCACTGAAAGCCTGGCGAATTCCTGGCCGGGATTGCGGCCGGTGCGCATCGAGTTTCCCGGCACCTCGGGCGAGCTTTATACCGAGCGCATGGCCCGCGTACTGGAGGCACCGGCAAACCGCCGGAAACTGGTTGACACCGTCTCGCCGCTGCTCGGCGATGCCCAAATCGTTGCTTTTCCTGCAGTCCTGGGCATCTCCCGCACCCTGGAGGTGACAAAAGACCTGGAAGAGGGCCTGGGCGTGCCGGTCTTTGAAATTCCCACCATGCTGCCTGCGGCGACCGGGTTGCGCCTGCGGGAAAAATTCGAATACCAACTGCGCGCCATGGGCATACAGCCCTTTTTCCAGCACGCAGTGTCTGATGTTACCGGCTCAGCAGACCGCGGATGGACCTTTACGGTGGAAAACCAAGCCGGATGCCGGCGGATTGCCGCGCGCGCAGCAATCCTGTGCAGCGGGCGGTTTTTCGGCCAGGGGCTGCATGCAGACAGAGGCGGCATCCGGGAAACCATTTTCGACCTGCCCGTGGTTCAGCCGACGGGCCGGGCTGCATGGCATCACAAGGACCTGCTGCACCCCGAAGGCCATCCGGTCAATCAGGCCGGCCTGGCTGTGGACGATAATTTCCGGCCGGTTGATACAGACGGCCGTGTATCTCGGGCCGGTCTTTTTGCCGCGGGCTCCATTCTGGCCCACCAGGACTGGATGCGCCAGAAATGCGGCAGCGGGCTGGCAATTGCCACGGCTTACCGCGCGGTAAATGCATGCCGCGATTTTCTGGCGTTGGGCCAAACGGCTTATTTATGATAAAATAAAATAACAGGACCTGAAATTTGACGGTTTCGTAAAAAGCTGTTTATCCCGCCGGGGCAGTATTTTTGCAGAAATCCGTAAGCATCTTGGCTGACCGGCGGTGCGAAAAAGGATTTCAGCCAATAAAATGATCAGTTTCTGATTTTACTTAACCACTTAATCACTTAAAACTTAACACTGCTTGTAAAAAGGACTTTTTACAGGCTGATCAAATTTAACCACAAGGAGAATCTGGCATGGGCGAGTATATCGGCGCTTTGGATCTTGGCACCACGAGCAACCGCTTTATCGTCTTTGACCGGCGGGGCCGGATCGTGGGATCTTACCAGAAGGAACACGAGCAGATCTTTCCGAAACCCGGCTGGGTGGAACACGATCCCATGGAAATCTGGCATAACACCGGGGACGTGATCCGCGGCGCACTGGCCAGAACCGGGCTGACCGGCAATGACATCAGGGCCATCGGCATTACCAACCAGCGCGAAACCACACTGATATGGGACAGGCAAACCGGGCGGCCCTACATGAATGCAATTGTCTGGCAGGACACGCGCACCGATGAAATGTGCCGCAAGCTGGCCGAAGACGGCGGCCAGAACCGGTTCCGGGACAAAACCGGCCTTCCGCTGTCCACCTATTTTGCCGGTCCCAAGCTGCGCTGGATCCTGGATAACGCCGAAGATGCACGCAAAGGCGCGGAAAAAGGCGAGGCTTTGTTCGGCACGGTTGAATCCTGGATCATCTGGTGGCTGACCGGCGGGCCGGACAACGGATCTCATGTCACCGACGTGAGTAATGCCAGCCGCACCATGCTCATGAACATTGAAACCCTTTGCTGGGACGAGCAGATCCTGAAGGACTTAAACATCCCGGAACAAGTCCTGCCGCGCATCGTACCCTCGATTGATTCCGAGACCTGGGGCACCACCCGAAAAGACGGCCCGTTTGGCGCGGAAATCCCGGTTTGCGGCGCCCTGGGAGATCAGCAGGCCGCCCTGGTCGGCCAGGCCTGTTTTGATGTGGGCGATGCCAAAAACACTTACGGCACCGGATGTTTTCTGCTTTTAAACACCGGCACCGAGGCTGTGCACAGCAGCCACGGCATGCTCACCACGCTTGCCTACCAGATCCGGGGGGAAAAACCCGTATACTGCCTGGAAGGCTCCATTGCGGTGGCCGGCGCCCTGGTCCAGTGGCTGCGCGACAACCTGGCATTTATCGAGCATGCCGCTGAAATCGAACCCCTGGCAAAAAGCGTGGCAGACAACGGCGGGGCTTACATCGTGCCGGCATTTTCCGGGCTGTTTGCCCCGTACTGGCGCTCGGATGCCCGGGGGGTCATCGTGGGACTGACCCGGTATATCAAACGGGGGCATATCGCCCGGGCGGTGCTGGAAGCCGTGGCCTACCAGACCCTGGACGTGGCCGAAGCCATGGAAAAGGACTCTGGCGTGAAAATGAGCAGTCTGCGCGTGGACGGCGGTATGGTGGTAAACGAGCTGCTTATGCAGTTTCAGGCCGACATCCTGGGCATTCCCGTGGTCCGGCCGAAAATTACGGAAACCACCGCCCTGGGAGCGGCATCCGCCGCGGCCCTGGCCAGCGGATTTGCCGGCGGCATCGAGGAGCTCAAGGACAACTGGAAACTGGACAAAACCTGGAAGCCGCAGATGTCCGAAGAAGAACGGCAAAAGGACATCAAGAGCTGGAAAAAGGCGGTGGACCGCACCCTGAACTGGATCGACTAGTTTCCCGCCCGCTTTTTGTCCAGATAGCCGGCCATCTGCCGGATAATCATGGAAACGATCTCTTTTGGCAGAAACTCCGGCGGGGACCGGGAAATGATGTTTTCCGTAATTTCCGCGGCCGTCTGGTCCGGATCGTTGGTGCGCGCCAGGGACTGTTCCATCATCTGACGAAATTCCGCGGCTGCTTCCCTGGACCGGGGCAAAAAATTGCGCCCGTCTTGCCCGGTGCGGGCCCCGTAATGCTCGGACAGGCAGACCTCGACATCATAGGCGGCCATTTTTTCCAGGCTCTGCTGGTACTTGTCAAAATCGGAGTTGGCTGCCGTAAAAACATCCGCACCCAGTGCGATCCCGCCGGCATCCGAGGCGAACATGGCCTTTTCCTCGGGCACGTAAGCCGCAATCGAGCACGAAGAATGTCCGGGCACCTCGAGGATTTCGATGGTCCGGTCTCCGCAGGCCACGGTCTGCCCCTCTTTTAGCACCTCGTTTACCGCGATGCCCGGGAAATCGGCAAAGCCCATTTCCCCGGCTTTTTCCAGCAGGTTCTGACGCTCCAGGGCCGCACGGTTCATCCCGTGGATGGCTTCGACCACCTTGGGCTTGGCCAGCATGGCCCGGGCCGCTTCTGAGGCGGCCACCGAAACCCCGGGCCACTGCTTTTGAAGAAACGGGACAATGCCGCAGTGGTCAAAATGGGAATGCAGGATCAGAATCCGCCGGATTTTCTGCGTATCCAGGCCCATCTCCCGGATCTGGTTCATGACATCGGGTGCGATGTAGACCATTCCCCCGCCGAGCAGGGCCGCCTCGGTGCCGCCGTCCAGATAATACACGTTGGATTCCCTGCGGCCGAGCAGGGTGATGCGCTCGGTTACCTTTCCCGGTGTTTGAATGACCATAAAAACTCCTTCTATTCCTGAATCATCAGATTGAGTGAATCAATATGCGCCGGGTTCTGCGTGTCGATGATATCAATGATGTGCTGATACATCCGGCGCTTGTGTTCGGCAAAAATTCCGCGTTTCTTGTTGAAAAACCCGGCAAACGCCATGGTTTCCGACATCAGGTGCTCGGCGTTATCACAGGCTTTCTCAATCACATTCGCGGCTTCGAGCTCCGGGGCGGTGGCCCGCTTGCCCGTGAGTTTGAGTTCATTGAGCTTGTATGCGGGAACGGCCTTTTGGATAAACGCGTCCATGCCAGGCAGAAACGGAATGCCCAGGTCCACTTCCGGAAAGCAGAAAAACCCCCGGTCAGACTTCATGAACCGGAAATCACACGCACAGGCCAGTATGGCACCGTTTCCGAAAGCATGCCCGTTTATGGCGGCAATGGCCGGAAAAGGCGCCAGCAGCAGTTTTTTAAACACCGCGTCCATGCCGTAGCAGAAATCGCGGATCTCCTGATATTCCTGTGCCGCAAATCTCTCGGTAAGCCAGGCCACGTCAATGCCGTTTGAAAAAAACTTCTCATCCGAACTGGTCAGCACCAGGGCCCGGGTTTGCGGGTCTGCTGCGGCCGCATCGAGTGCGGCATTCATGTCCCGGGCAAAGTCCAGGTTCTGCAGATTCTGCCCATTGTTCATCATAACCGTTGCCACGCCTTCATCCATTTTCCAGGTTACAACTGACATGTTCCCTTCCTTTCATGAAATGCAAAGACTGATGGCTTTGTAAAAAGCTGTTTATCCCGCCAGGACGATATTTTTACAACAAAGGAAATCCGTAAGCATCTTGGCTGATCGGCGGCGCGGAAAAGGAGTTTCCTCGCTCCAGGAGCCTCTCCGAGCCTCAATTTCCGCTCGGAAACCCGCTTTTCCGCACCGCCGCCAGGACAACGAAGTGCAATTTCGCAAGAGCGCAAAAAAAGGATTTCCCTGAAAGTACTAAAAACGTTATCGCCGCCGGCCAATAAAATGATCAGTTTCTTATTTTACTTAACCACTTAATCACTTAAAACTTAACACTGCCTGTAAAAAAGACTTTTTACAGGCTCA
>CAZTHW010000061.1:0-12346 GCA_964613595.1 uncultured Desulfobacteraceae bacterium
GCTTTTCCCCGTACAATATTGTGGCCCACACCCACCGGCTGGGCCTCCATGACCTGTTTTCCTGCCCTTATCCCAGGGCCAACCCGTCAAGCGAGATCGGGCTGGGCCGGTCCTTTCGGCAGTATCGTACGGATCTGTCCTGGGACCGCAGTGCGGCCTGCTGCGTGCCGGATACCGACTGCGCCGACTGCCGCCATTACGCCGCGGGAAGCGCCGTGGTGACATCCAGGATGTTTCGCCACGCAAAGAACCCGGAATTGTTTAAGGCCTGGCTGGATTACGTGGATGTCTACCTGGCGGTATGGGTTCGGGAATATGAAAAAAGCCCGGATCGGTGTTCGGACCTGGTGGCCCCGCCCGGCCATGATGTTTTTGAAAAGTAAGACGCACCTGGAGCAAACAGCATGAAAACCGTCAGTTCCCTTCTCGACAGCCACTGGTACCAGCGATACAAGAGAATTTCACAGCTCAATATCCGCAGCTCCATCTATGACGTGACCAATCGGTGCAACCTGCGATGCAAGGGGTGCTTTTTTTTCTCTTCCGGAGAAGACAAGGTTGCCGCAGAAGAAACCGATCCGGACAAGTGGGCCGCTTTTGTGGACAAGGAAAAACAGCGCGGGGTCAACCTGGCCATCCTGATCGGGGGCGAGCCCACGCTCTGCTTTGACCGGGTTGAGGCGTTTTTCAGCAGGATGCCGACCTACTGTGCCACCAACGGCTTGATCAAGGTCCCGCGCGACCGGTTTCCAGACATGATGGTGGGCATTTCCCTGTGGGGCGATGAGCAAGATGAAAAGCGCCTTCGGGGCCAAAACACTTTCCGTATCTCCAGCAACAATTATGAAGGCGATCCCCATACCTATTACCTGTATACCATCACGCCGAACCAGATCGGCCGAACCGGGCAGGTGATCCGCAAAATCCGGGACGCCGGCCTGAAGGTGCACATGCAGCTGCTGTCCAACGACGAGGCAGTGGACGGTTTTTCCTGGCGCCAGGGCGAACTCGACGATCTGCGCGCGGAAATGGATGAAATGCTCGATACCTATCCGGATACCGTGATTTCTTCCAAGTATTATCACCAGGTGATTACCACCGGCAAAATGCTGGACCGCCAGTTTGGCTGGCGGGAGTGTCCCTCGGTAACCGAGCCCCTGGACAGCCGGGATCCAAGACCCAGGCGCCTGATCCATTTTATCCGCTGGGCCTCGGACCTTGAAACCATGCACAGGTGCTGTACATCCGCCACCCGGGACTGTTCCACGTGCAAGGACGGTGCGGCGCACATGAGCTGGATCATGGTCAACAAGCGGGCCCACATGCGTTCTTCCGAGGACCTGCAGAACTGGATCGAAGTGTATGAAATGTTTGCCAGGCTTTATCAATTTCTTCCCTGGTAGATCGCGGGCACATTCATGGAAAACCGTCAAAGCGTCATCCTCGGATATGACATCATCTCGCCGCTTGGCACGGATCGGGCCGCACAATGGGAGGCATTAAAGTGCGGGAAAAGCGGAATCGGGTTGCTGACGCGTTTTGCCGCAGATGAAAACTTCCCGGTACGCATTGCCGGACAGGTTCCGGAATTCGATGCCGGCCCATACCCGTTTTTAAAGCCCCGGGAAATGGCCAACTGGAAATCCCCGATTTTCAGGCACGCCCTGCTGGTGGTGCATCGGGCCCTGGCGCAAAGCGGCATTGAGATCACCGAAAAACTCGCCCCGCGCGTGGCCGTGACCTTCAGCTCCGCGGTGGGCGGCCAGGACGCGGTGCTCACCGCGGACCGGCGGATGCGGGAGACGGGCAAAATGCCGCATCCCTTTACCAATCCCAACTCCTGCATCAACATGGTCACCGGAAAGGTCGCCATGCTCACCGGTGCAACCGGGCCGAATTTCTCGACCATCACCGCCTGCGCCACGGGTGCCACCTCAATGATCAACGGCGCGATGCTCCTGTCTGCCGGCAGGGCGGACGTGGCAATCTGCGGTGCCGTGGATTTCGCCCTGGTCGAACCGATTGTGGCCGGGTTTGCCACCATGAACGGGGCATACCGGCACAAGCCCGGCCGGGAAGATGCCCCGGAGGCTGCCAGCCGGCCGTTTGCCGCGGGCAGACGGGGCTTTGTGGTCTCCGAGGGAGCCGGGGCGGTGATCCTGGCCACCCGGGAATTTGCCGAAGCCCACGGTCTTGACTGGCACATCGGCATTAATGGCTGGTCCATGACCGGGGACGCGCATCACTTTGTGGCCCCGTACGAGCCCACGGTGCGGCGCTGTATTGCCGAAAGCATTGCGGATGCCGGCATCAAGCCGGATGACATTGATGCGGTCAACGCCCATGCCGCCTCCACCCAGGCGGGCGACCGGGTGGAACATGACGCCTTGCGCGCGGTGTTCGGCAAAAAACTGCCGCCCACTACGGCCAACAAGTCCATGACCGGCCATGCCATGGGTGCTTCGAGCGCCATTGAATCCGTGTTCGCCATGGAGGGCATGAAGGCCGGCGTGCTGGTTCCGACCATCAACTACGAACCGGACCCGGAAATGCCCATGGAAGAAATTGCGGTGGCGCCGCAGGCCCTGGACCAGGAATTTGTTTTGAAAAACGCCTTTGGTTTCGGCGGATGCAATGCATGCATCGTATTTAAACAGCGCACATAGAGAAAGTCCCGGAATTATATGAAAGCACCCCGAAACAGACGGGTTTTTGTCATTGGATACGGCGCTGCCACGCCCCTGGCAAAGACATTTGAGCAAAGCTGGAAGGCCGCGGTTGCCGGCCGTGCGGGTTTCCGCCGGGTGACGCGGTGCCAGGTCAAAAGCCAGAGCAACGTGGTGGGCGAGATCCCGGACTGGGATCCTGCGGCATGCGAATTTGCCGATGCCAAGGAAGCCTATAACTGGAACGCGGATTTTGTTCTTCTGACCATGGCGGTCTGCCGGGAAGCCCTGCAAAACAGCGGTCTGGAAATGGATGCCGATACCGGGCCGAAGACCGCGTGCCTGGTGGGATCGGCCTTAAACGGCACGGATGCCTTCCGCACAGCCATGGACACCTATCTCAACCGGGGCGCCCTGCGGGTCAGCCCGTATCTGCTGCCCAACCTGTGCGCCAATCTGCCGGCGAGCAAAGCCGGCATGATGCTGGGCTTTACCGGCCCGGTTTTTTCCCCGCAGGGGGCGTGTGCTTCGGGCAACCATGCAATCGGCCTGGGCGCCCGCATGATCCGGGACGGGGACTGTGATTTCGTGCTGGCCGGGGGCGTGGACACCTGCATCATGCCCGAGATTATCCACGGCTTTGCCAACATGAACGCCACTATCAAGGTCAACCCGGATGACCGCGCATATGAGGACCCATCCCAGGCTTCCCGGCCATTTAGCATCGACCGCAGGGGCATGGTTTTATCCGAAGGCTGCGGCGTGCTTGTGCTGGCCGCAGAAGAGGCCATAAAGGCCCATGGCCTGCAGGCCAAAGCCGAGATCCTGGGCGTGGGCTGGACCTCGGATGCCCATCATTTCACCCTGCCGCATGCGCCTACCATTATCCGGTCCATTGAAGGTGCCATCGACGATGCCGGGATTTCGCCTGAAGACATTGAATATGTCAATGCCCACGGCACGTCCACCAGCAAGGGGGACCGCACCGAGATCGAGTGTCTGCGCAGCGTGTTTGGCACCAGGGTGAAGAATCTGCCGATATCCTCGAACAAGTCTCAGATCGGCCATACCCTGGGCGCCTCTGCGGCAATCGAGGCGGCTTTCGGCATCGAGGGCATGCAGCAGGGGGTCTTGCTGCCCACGATCAACTATATTCATGACCCGGATCTGGGCGATATCGACGTGGTGGCAAACCATGCCCGCAATGCGGGGTATTCGTGTTTCTTGTCAAATGCATTCGGGTTTGGCGGCACAAATTGCTGTATCGTATTTAAAGGAGTCTGATCATGCGGCCCAAGCCGTTTACACCGGAAATCCATGACGAGGATCCCCGCTTTGTCAGAAACCTGGCAGACGGGTTTATCTGGCACAGAAGCCATTACCGCACGCTTTATGCAGACACGGACCGCTCTGCGGTGGTGTATCATGCCAATTATCTGCGCTACTTCGAGTTCGGCCGCACCTCCCTGATGCGCGATCTGTCCTATCCCTACACGGAAATCGAGGCCAGCGGATATGTTTATCCCATTATTGAAATCGGGGTCAAATATTACAGCCCGCTGCATTACGACGATCCCATGTGGGTTCACACCCGGCCCGGGGATCTGGGAAAGGTCCGGCTGAAATTCCATTACATCATCACTCACGGCGAGACCGGGCAGATCGTGTGCACCGGTTTCACGGAACATTGTGCGCTCAATTCCGCGGGCCGGCCCGTAGCCATTGATGAAAGAACCAGGCATTTATGGGAGATCTTTCCGAAATAGGGGATGCCGCCCGATTGCGGGCGAATATAGATGTCTTTCCCTACCTGCGGGATCATGTTTTCGAGTACACGGCGGTTTTTCCGGCAGTCGAATCCATGCAGCTGCTTGCCGCGGCCGCCCGGGACCTGCAAGCAGGGCTGGATGTCGCAACATTGCTTGATGGGGCGTTTGGAAAGTTTCTGGTCGTTGGGGAAGAAGAAGCCATTGAGGCGTTTGTGGAATTTGAAAGACTCGGGGGTGAACGGATCAGCGCCGCGCTGATTACCCGCATGCGGGTTGCCGGATCTGCCATGACCCGGACCCGGGAGCATGCCAGGGTCTGTTTTGCCCGCTCGGGCATGACTTCCGATATTCCGGGGGTTCCGGATTTTTCGGAATCAGAAGCCGAAACCCAAGTGCCCGCCGAGGATCTATACAGGGAGCTCGTGCCAATGGGGCCGGCATACCAGAACCTTGCCTGCAGCGTGCAGCTTTGTCCGGAAGGCGCCTCAGCCGAAATCCGCACACCGGATATAGCTGAAGCAGACGGGCCGCTCGGCTCGCCGTTTGCCCTGGATGCGGCCTTTCATGCCGCGTGCGTCTGGGGGCAGCGATATTCTGGATTTATCGGGTTTCCTGTCGGTTTTGCGCGTCGGCATGTTATCCGGCCCACGGCGCCGGGCCAAAAATATGCCGCCCGCATATTGCCGGCCGGCAGTGAGCGGGGGGAAAATATTTTTGACCTGTGGATTTTTCAGGAGGAAAACGGGGTTTTCGAGGTTGTCCGCGGCCTGCGCATGCGGGATGTCACGGGCGGGCGAAAAAAACCGCCCGGCTGGATCCTTGAAAAGCAATAAAAACAGCAGATGGTGGCCATGGGGTTCTTGATATTTGCAGTTTTTGCCTACTGCCTTGGTTCGATCAATTTTGCCATCCTTTTTTTCAGGCTTTTGAAAAAGGGGGATCCGAGAGCCGGTTTCAGCGGCAATCCCGGGGTGACCAATGTGTATCGCCAGGCCGGCTGGCCTGCTGCAGCCCTGGTGCTGGTGCTGGATGTGGGCCGGGCCGCTGCCGTCTCCGCATTGGCCGTGGTGCTTTTCTCCCCGCCGGCAGTGGCGTGGTCCGGGCTGGCCCTGATTTGCGGCAACCGGTATCCCTGTTTTCATCAATTTCAAGGCGGAAAAGGCGTGGCCAATTACCTGGGGTTTTCAACGGTGCTGGTGCCGGCCGGTGCGCTTGCCGCCTGTATTGCATGGGGGCTGGTTTTCGGGCTGATGCGGCTTCCCTTTATCGCCTCGTTTTCCATGGTGGTCGTACTTGCCGGGGCCACGATTTTCAGGTGGGCCGACAGTCCCCTGGCCATTGCCGGCACGGCGGCCACGGTCCTGTTTATCGTGTTCAATCACCGCACCAATATTGCAGAATTCCGGCGCAAAATCCGCAGCCGGGAGACACGCAGCGCAGGAAGGTGAAATCCGGATCTATTATTTGCAAAACCGCATAGACACAACAGTATCGCCCGGAAGCGCGGCATCGTAGGCGCGAACACGCAGGTTCGCCCCTACTATTGGTTCAGCAGTTTGCGGATCTCGGTGCTGTCGTATTTGCCGGCAGGAGAAACCGGGATTTGATCCACAATCCGGATGTGCCGGGGAACGGCATAGTCCGGGATCCGGTGCCGGAGATGGCGGCGGATTTCGCTGCTGCTGATACTTGCGGCCACCAGCGCCCGGATTTCGTTTCCCCGGGTGCTGCCGTTTTCGGTGCAGATCACTGCAGCGTCTGTCACATGCGGCAGGCCGGCAATCGCGGTGCGTACTTCCTCGAGATCCACGCGCTTGCCGCCCACCTTGACGATCCGGTCGGCCCGGCCGGCCAGGGCAAAACCGTCCGGTTCCACGGGTTTGACCCGGTCGCTGGTGATAAAAAAACCATTTTCGTCCACGGGAAGTTCCGGGGAAATGAAATCCGAGCGGATCGCCAGCAGGTGATCTTCAATTTTCCATTCAATGCAGTCAAAAGGCGTGAAATGCGGCTGATCATGGGTGCAAAGCCGGGTGGCAATGCCGCCGGTCTCGGTGGAGCCGAATACCTCGGTGATTCCCAGTTCCGTCTGCCTGTAAAAAGCCCGGCTGTCTGCTGCTTCGAGCCGGGCTGCAGATGAAAGCGCATATCGCAGGCCCTCTGCGGTAAACTTCGTGCCGGCAAGCATTTTGTAATGAAGCGGAATGCTCACAAGAATGCTTGCCCGGTCCCGGCTGGCTGCCTTCTGGATTTCCCGGGGGTAGGTCGGCTCCCCGTCAATTATGGATGCGCCAGCCACCAGCGGTGTGAGCACCGAGAACAAAAGCCCGTAAATATGGTATGCCGGCACGGTTGCGGCAAATCGGTCCTCCGGCGTTACGCCCAGCTTTCGGGCGTGATAAATGGCTTCGCCGAACAGGTTGCCGATTGTTTTGGACCAGGTGCGGGGTGCCCGGGTGGAGCCGCCGGTAAACAGCTTTACAAACACGCTGCCTGGATCGCGCATGCCGGCGGGTTCCAGCATGCCTTTGCCCGTGGCTTTCGGTTCCGGCAATATGGCTTTCACGCCGGCAGGCAGGTATAGGGAGTCGTCTGCAATGGCTTTTGAAAATCCGTGAGCCCGGTGTGTCAGGTCAAGCACCTCGGCTGAGAAGGAGTATGGGATCACAAGGGTCACCGGCCGGCTAAGGGCTGCAAGCAGGGCCGCGGCCACAACCGCCCGGTCGGTTGCGCAGAGGCAGACGGTTTCGGGATTTTCCGCGGAAAAATGGCGATGCTGAAGATCCCCGGCCATGGCATAGATCGTCTCGTAGGTGTATCCGGGCAGAATGTAGGGATGCCCGGGATCTGCCGGGCCGGCGGCAATATTTTCCAGGTGTTTGAAAAAAGATGATATATTCATAAATGGTGCTGTTGTTTCAGGTGGATTCGTGTCTGATGGCTTTTTTTGTGTTTGCCGCGGTCGCATCGGATATAATATATTGCATCTCAAGTTTCAAGTGATTATCATACGAAAAATTTGCTCGTACAGGAGGTCTGTTTGGGTCTGTCCAGGTTTGTGGCCAAGCAATTGCTGAAAACCGGGTTTGCGCGAAGGGCTGTGCAGGAATGTGCGGATTTGCGTGTTTTTCGGCAGAAACCCTCGGGCAGGGTGCTTGCTGGTCTGATCAGCATTGGTGTGAGCTATGCTGCCTGCTGGCCTGTGATCAGCGGCTTGGGCGTGTTTGCCATATACATCGGCCAACCCCTGCTGATTGTGATCGGCGGACCGGTCATCTGGACCGCAACCCATTTTCTGTGCATGTTCGGCATGTACCTGGCCGGGGCGGATCATTCAAAAGCGCTCATAAAGTATCTTGTGCGCATATTTGTCGAACGGCACGTGCCTGACAAGTTGCCGGAACAGAATTTGTATTCATGATAAAATTTTAAAGATCACGGCTCCTTCCCTGTTTTTTCCGCCTTTTATGCATATCCGCTTTCCCTTGTGCTGCGTTTGCATACACATCATGTACAAGGCTTGTGCACGAAATGTCTGCAAGCCTGCTGCGGTTTAGTGGAATCGCCGGTCTATAAGAAGTATTTAAAATATTAAAAAACAAATAGTTACAATATATCGGCGGGATCTGGCACATTTTTTGTATGCATATTAAATGCATTCGGATACGGATGAAAAAACTGTCCCTGTGAGCATCTTAAACGCCTTGTCTGCATCGGCTTTCGGCGTATGCAGGCCTTGCGCGGACTTTTTGAATTTAAATGAATCCATTTTTGGAGGTTATTATGGAAAAAACCCGAACAGCTGTTGTTTTTCCCGGTCAGGGGACTCAGCGGCCGGGAATGGGCAAGGATTTTTACGACAACGTGGAAATCAGCCGCAAGACATTTGAAGAAGCCTCCGACATTCTGAGATGGGATGTGGGTGCCATGTGTTTTGGTGAAGACGAACGCATCAACCTGACCGAATTCGCCCAGCCTTGTATCCTGGCCACTGAAATCGCCATGATGCGCGGACTGCAGGACTTGTATGGATTTTCTCCGGATTATTTCGGCGGCCACAGCCTGGGCGAGTACACGGCACTGGTGGCAGCCGGAGCCATGCCGTTTGCAGATGCCCTGCAGATCGTGGAAACCCGGGGACATCTGATGCAGCAGGCTTCTCCGCCCGGACAGGGCGCCATGGCGGCCGTGATTGCCAAGAACCTGGATATCGGCCGGATCCGCGAGCTTCTCTCGGATTTGCCGCTGGATGTGGCCAATATCAATTCCACCGACCAGGTGGTGATCAGCGGACAGGCCGACAGCATGGAAACGGCCCGGGCGCTGCTGGAACAGGCTTTGGGCGGGGCGGAAAACCTGCGCTTTGTCCAGTTAAACGTCAGTGCCCCGTTTCACAGCCGATTCATGAACGCGATCAAGGACAAGTTCCGCGAGGTATTAAACGCGATTGCCGCGCACCTGAATTCCAAAAATGCGGCCTGTGTCACTTCCAACTATACGGGCCTGTTTCATTCGGCCAGAACAGCAAGCGTGATCGAGGCGCTGGTGGCCCAGTTGAGCGGCTCGGTGAAATGGCGGGACAACATGCAGGCCCTGGCGGAAAAATCCCACAGAATCTACGAGATCGGTCCGAACCGGCCCCTGAAGAACTTTTTCCGCAACCTGGACATCGACTGCCGCTCGATTACCTCGTTTTCAGCCGCACAAAGGGAGTTTGCCGCATGATTCGATTCGAGAAGAACTGGTGGGCGGTGATTATCGGCGGATCGAGCGGATTTGGTCTGGCGGCCGCAAAGAAACTGGCCGCCTGTGGGATGAACCTCTGTATTGTCCATCGCGACCGCCGCAGTGCAATGAAGCGCATCGAACCCGAATTCGACTCGATTCGTCAAAGCGGGGTTGAGGTGCTGACCTTCAATCTGGACGGGCTATCCGGGGACGGCCGCAGCCGGGTGCTGAACGAACTCGGGGAGAAGCTCGGGGACTCGGGCGGCGTCCGGCTTCTTTTGCACAGCGTGGCTTTCGGCAATCTCAAGCTGCTGGGCCCGTATCCGGGATCTTCGGCCCCCGGGGCCGGCCGCGCGAAAATCGCCGAGGCCGCGGGCCTGTCTGCCCAGCGCGTGGACGAAATTATCAGCAATGCGTTTGACGAGGGGTACAACGCCTTTTACACGCTTGTGGACGATGCTTCGGATTACAGCAACAACCAGTTTCTGGGCTCCGAGGATTTTTCCCGTACGCTGCATGCCATGGGATATAACATCGTGGAATGGGTGCAGGACATGCTCGGCAGGAAATTTTTTGCCGGGGATGCCCGGGTTCTGGGCCTGACCAGCGAGGGCAACAGCGTGGCATGGAAGGGCTATGCAGCCATTTCTGCGGCCAAGGCGGTTTTGGAATCGGTATCCCGGGCCATGGCCGTGGAATTCGCACCCTGCGGCATACGGTCCAACATCATCCAGGCCGGCATTACCGATACCCCGGCCTTAAAGGCCATACCCGGCAGCGACCGGATCCGGGCCCAGGCCGTTTTGCGAAATCCTTTCGGCCGCCTGACTACGCCCGAAGACATTGCCAACGTGATATGTCTGCTGTGCATGGACGAGGCCGCCTGGATCAACGGCGCGCTCATCTGTGCCGACGGCGGCGAGAGGGTCGGGTAGGAATGCTTTATCTGCACGGGCTGGGTCATTTTTACCCTGAAAATGTCATAACCAATCGGTTTATCAGCGACCTGGACATTGGCAGCGATGAGCAGTGGATTATGGAGCGGGTGGGCATTGCCGCCCGGCATACATCCCTGCCGCTGGATTATATCCGGAGGACCCGAAACCGTGATCCGCGCGCCGCATCCGAGGCCAGCCTGCATACCCGGGCCGAAACCGGGGCTGCGGCAGCGAAAATGGCTATGGACCGGGCCGGCCTCTGTCCGGCCGATATCGGGATGGTCATATCCGGCACCTCCACGCCGCGTTATACCATTCCGGCAGAGGCCTCTGTGATCGGCGGCGAGCTGGGCATCGAGGCGCCCTGTTTTGATATCAACGCGGCGTGTTCCACCTTCGGGGTGCAGCTTTCGATCCTGGGTGCCATGGCTCCGGCACAGACGCCGTCGTTTATCCTGGTGGTCAATCCGGAAAATTATACACACGTGGTGGACTACGCGGACCGCCGGGTGGCCCCGCTTTTTGGCGACGGTTCCAGTGCTGCGGTGATTTCCGCACGCGAGCCGGCCAATAAGCGCTTTGAAGCCTTTTCGTATGGATCCCGCCCGGATTCCTGGAGCAAGGTCCGGATTCCGCAGGGGAGGCATTTTTACCAGGACGGCAGCTACGTGCAGCGATTTGCGATCCGAAAGGCCACCGAAGGGGTGCGGCACCTGCAGGCGCAATACCCGGAAAGCAGAGACCGGATAAAGTTCGTAGGCCACCAGGCCAATCTCATGATGTTAAATACGGTCTGCCGCAGATGCGGCATTCCGGAGTCCCGGCACGTGCACAATGTTGCGGATTACGGAAATACCGGATGTTCGA
This sequence comes from uncultured Desulfobacteraceae bacterium, assembly GCA_964613595.1. Classification (GTDB taxonomy): domain Bacteria; phylum Desulfobacterota; class Desulfobacteria; order Desulfobacterales; family Desulfosalsimonadaceae; genus Desulfosalsimonas. The sequence goes on from CAZTHW010000061.1 coordinate 10,969, forward strand.
GCGCCCCCGGGGTTTTGAGCCAGCACTGGGACGATTTTTGCCCGGGGGATCATTTTGCCGTGGCCGTGGTCGGATCCGGACTGACCTGGGCGCATACAATGCTGAAAGTGGACCCGGAGGAATAACAATCAATGAAATACTCGGAATTTCTTCAACAGGCCAGCTTTGATCTCCCGGATCTGATTGCGTTTTCATACGGGCGGCTCATCGATGATCCGCCCGAGGGACTGGATGCCAGGCTGCCGGCGCCGCCTTTTCTCATGGTTGACCGGATTGTGGAATTGTCCAGCAACGGCAACAAGGGGAAAATCGTGGCCGAGCAGGATATCCGCCTGGATGCATGGTATTTCCAATGCCATTTCAAGGACGATCCGGTGCAGCCGGGATGCCTCGGAGTGGATGCGGTCTGGCAGCTCCTGGGGTTTTACGGTGTCTGGCGCGGCGCCGTGGGTGCGGGTCGGGCCCTGGGATGCGAGGAAGTGGTTTTCAACGGCCAGATCCGGCCTCATACCCGGGTGGTCCGGTTTGAAATCGACGTGGTCCGCTTTCGGCAGATGAAAAACAACGAAACCGGTATCGTGATTGCCAACGCGGAAATCCGGGCTGATGACAATCCCGTGACCACGGTGAAAAAGGCCCGGTCCGGAATTTTCAGGGGCATTGCCTACAAAAATTATCCCTATCCGGAAACAGAGACGGATCCCGCGGGGTAACGCAATTCCCGTATAGCGGGAAGTTTTAGACATAACCACGAAGGACACGAAGCACACGAAGGATAAATAAATAAAAAAACCTTCGTGAGCTTCGTGATGAGCTTCGTGCTCTTCGTGATTATAGCGGCGTTTTCAAAGAGGTGATAACCGAAATGACAGATACAGCCAATCAAAAAGAGAATAAACCGTTGGCCGTTGTTACCGGCGGGGCCGGGGGAATCGGCGCGGCCTGCTGCCGGGCGCTGCATGCGCAGGGATTTTGCGTGGGCGTGCATTTCCGCAAAAGCCGGCAGCCGGCAGAGGCGCTTTGCGCCGAATTCGGGCCGAACGCTTTTTTGCTGCAGGCCGACCTGGAAGATTCCGGGCAGATCGATGCCATGGTCGATCATATCAAAAAGGAATTCGGCCGGGTGGATGTGCTGGTCAACAATGCGGGTTTTTCGGTAAATGAGGCGATTTATTCCATGAAGCTTGCCGATTTTGACGCCCAGCGCGCCGTGCTTCGGGGGACCTGGTATTTGACCAAGCGGATTCTGCGGGTATTCATGATCCGCCGCTCGGCCGGCCGGATTATCAATATTTCCAGCGTGGTGGGACATACGGGCAATGCCGGGCAGATCCCCTATACCATGGAAAAGGCCGCCACCGATGCCATGACCAAGTCT
>CAZTHW010000062.1:0-12206 GCA_964613595.1 uncultured Desulfobacteraceae bacterium
TCACGAGACGGCCCGCTATGTCGTCAACCAGAGCTGCAAAACATTTATCGAGCTCGAACCCAACCGGGAACACAACTATTGCTGCGGCGCCGGCGGCGGTGTGATCAACTGCGGTCCGCCGTTTAAAAACAAGCGCGTGCAAAGCAACCGGGTCAAGGCCGACCAGTTGGCGGCCGCAAAGGAAAAGGGCGCCGAAGTGGTGATCGCCCCCTGCCACAACTGCCACGGCGGACTCGAAGATATTATCCGCCACTACGAACTCGGCCTGGAGCTCAAATTTCTCGGGGACATCCTGTACGAATGCATCCAAAAGGAATAAAGGCGCTTATGACCAATCTACGTGCAAAGGTTCTCTGGCTGACGTTTCCCGCGCTGCTTTTTCTGGCGGCTGCCGTGTGGGCACAGGGCTATATCACGGAAGTCGAAGACAGCGGCTTTGAAAAGCATACGCGCCCCGCGGTTTCTTTTGCCCATGATGCGCACAATGAAGCCGCAGGCATCGAATCCTGCAACACCTGCCACCATATGTATGAAGACGGCGAACTCCAGGACCAGGCATCCATGGGCATGGAATGCTCATCGTGCCATCTTGACGGGGATTCCGGCAGGCTGGAGCTCATCCGCGTCTACCACCTCCAGTGCAAAAGCTGTCACCTGGAGCAAAAAGCCGGCCCGGTCCAGTGCGCCCAGTGCCATCGCAAAGCGGAATAAAAACACCAAACCACCAACATCCTTCCGTTTCGCTCCGCCGCAGTGACAATTGCATATCCCCCCACACCCGCCATACAGTCCGGCAGTTTATTCCTGTTTGACGAATCCGGGCAAACTCGTGTAAAAAAATTTGTTGATCCCGAAGTTCAAAAACCCAAAAACAGCAACCTAAATTGAGCGATTTTCAAGTTTGTCGCAGATACAAGGAAGATGCAGACGAGCTATAGTGGACTATGCGAGACTGCATCTGACGCAGTAGATGCGGCAAAATTGGAAATCCCGGAGGGTTTCAAATTTTAACACCTGAAAATGACTTAATTCCTTAAAAAAATATAACATATTGATCCGTATAAAAATTTGCAACGCTCAATTTAGGAGGAAGCAAAATGGACACGAAATTTGATTTTTTCAACGACCACTCCGAGCAATACCTGGAAATGGCATTTTGCGCCGATTATCTGGAAATTTTGCACAATCCGGATGGACGCGGCAAAAACACCGGCGATTGCGGCGATACCGTGGAAGTGTTTTTATGCGCGGCAGGTGAGCGGATATCGGATATCTCATTTCACATTGACGGGTGCATAAACACCCGGGCATGTGCCAACACCATGGCACGGATGATCGAGGGCAAAACCATGACCGAAACCTGGCGCATCACCCCGCAGGATGTGATCCAGTATCTGCAAACCCTGCCGGCGGAATCGCATCACTGCGCCGAACTGGTCTGCGGCGCCTTATACCGGGCACTGGCAGACTTGCGAAGAAATGTTCGCGATCCGTGGAAAAAGAATTATATTTTTAAATAGCCGCCGGGAGGCTGCTGCGGCATGCCGTGGGCGCGCAAATGAGTCCCCCGGGGCGCCCCGATTTAATGAAAAAGCAAATTTATCACGCATACCGGCCGGGAAAATGCACAACCTGATTGCCACACTTGTTGAGAGCGCAGACGATCTTGCAGCCATTACCGAAGCATCCGGAAAACTGCTATACCTCAACAATGCTGCCCGAAAACTGCTTGGTGTCGGACAGGACACGGACGTAACCCAACTGCATATCCAACGGATTCTGCTAAAAGACAACCGTTGGAAAGCAGAGCGGAAAAGCGATTCCCCGGGTATAGAGACCGGAGGCTTTCAGGAAGATCCCCCAGACGGCAAGCTTAAAGAAAACGGCCATCCCCTGTTTTGCAAAGTTCTGGTCCTTCGGGAACCCGGCGGCGGCATCGCCGGTTTTTCCTATTATTCACCCGCGTTAACAGGCACGCAGGAACAACGGCAGGGACCACAGCCCACCAGGGAAAGCCTACAGGCATGGATCCGGGCGTCGAATGCCATTGTTGCCGCGGCAGACGAAGAAGAAGTTGTGCAAAGATCGCTTCAGGCCGCCGCCGGGATCACCGGCTGCCGATTTTCCGCATTTTGTGAATTCTCCACCGGCTCCGATGACGGCCTTCGGATTCAGCAGCATTACGCACCAGAATCAGACACATTCTCTCAAAATGATATCCATCAGATTTTAGCCCCCTTACGGTGCAGTGCATTTCAAAATCTAATGGAGCACCAGCAAGCGGTGCGTCTGTCAGAAGCCTCGATCCCCGGCTTAACAGAGACCCCGGCAGTCAACCCATCCCCCCTGTACGGCATGATCTGCGCCCGGCTTTTTAACGAAGAAAATGAGACCCGGGGTCTGTTGCTGGTATGGAATCCGGGCGAAATCGGCGAAACCGAGGAAGCGCTTCTCGTTCAGCTGGCATCTTTTACCTCGCTTTCCCTGCAGCGTTTCCGGGCGCGGCAGATATCCGATCATATGACGGTGGAAATGTCGCAGGTCTTCTCAGCGCTCGCCGAACCGGTTATCGTATATGACACCGCCGGGACACCGATCATGGCCAATCCGGCCGCCGTTCAAATGATGGGTTTCGATCCCGAGGGCATGCCCTGGGAGACCTTTATCCAGAAAAAGAGATTGCTCTATTCAAACGGCCGGCCCGTGCCGTTTGAAAAACTGCCGTGCAACAGGGCGCTTGCCGGCAGCCCGGTCCGGTCGGAAAGATACCTCCGCACCGACGTGCGCGGTACGGAGCGGATTTACGAGTTCAACGCCGTGCCCCTGCTGCGAAACGGAGAAATCGTGGGCGCGGTAACCGTGGCCCGGGATGAAACCGAGCGCACCGTTCTGTTAAATCAACTCGAAACCGAGCGCACCGCCCTGCAGGCAATCATCAACAACGCCCCGGAAGCCATTATCGTGGCAGACGAAGAATGCCGGATCTTCATGACCAACCCGGCAGCCAAGCAATTATACCAGCTATCGCTCACAGACCCTCCCGAAGATATGGCGTCCGCGCTTGGCGATGCTTCGGCCGCCTATGACCCGGTGGACATCCCCCTGGCCCGTTCCGTGTTCCAGGGGGAAATGATCGTGGATCATGAACTCACCGTTTACACGCACAAAAATGAATGCCGCCACATACTGGTCAACACCGCCCCGATCCGCAACCCGAACGGCGAAATCACCGGGGCCGTCGGCGTGTTCCACGACATCACCCAGCGCAAAAAGGAACGGCTTGAACTGCAGCGCGCCCGCACGGACCTGGAAAAACGCGTGGCCGAACAAACCGCCGAGCTGCGCCACACGGTGGAAACGCTGCAAACCGAAATCGAAGAGCGAAAGCAGGCAGAAGCCAAGCTGCAGGACTCCCAGGAAAAACTCCAGCAACTGTCCCACCGCATGCTCCAGACCCTGGAATCCGACCGGCAGAAAATCGCCAAGGAACTCCATGACAGCCTCGGGGCCAGCCTTGCGGCCATCAAGTTCAGCCTGGAGGAAAAACTGGCCAACATGCCGCCCACCCCCCCGGAGGACACGATGTCGATTGAAAACATCGTCTCCTACCTGAAGAGTGCCATCAAGGAGACCAAGCACATCTCGGCAAACCTGCGACCGACCATCCTCGATGACCTTGGCCTGCTGGCCACCATTACCTGGTTCTGCCGGGAATTTAACGCATTTTACAGTTACATCCGGATCGACCAGGAAATAGAAATCGAGGAACCCGAAGTTGCAGAACCGCTCAAAATCGTGATCTTCCGCATTCTCCAGGAAGCCATGAACAACGCGGCCAGGCACGGCCAGCCCGATACGATCCGGCTGTCGCTGAAAAATGCCGGAGATCGGATTGAATTGATTATTTCCGATAACGGCGGGGGATTTGATCCGGAAACCCGGCTCGATGCGCTGGATTCCATGAGCGGACACGGAATCCAGGGCATGCGGGAGCGGGCCAATGTCTGCGGCGGGGAATTTGAAATCGACTCCCGCCCGGGCGCGGGCACGCGGGTCCGGGTCAGTTTTCCGCAACAAGCCGTCAGCACCTGCTAGGCCAGACGCGTTTGTATCAAGCGAAAATTGGACAATTCGCCATTTCCGGACGGACCCTGACTAGTTGTGCTTATGCACCAGGCCGTTTTCAATGGCAAACGAGGTAAGTGCCGCGGCACTGTGAAGATCGAGCTTGCTCATGATGTTGGCCCGATGCTTTTCCACAGTTTTGACGCTGATACTGAGCATGTCGGCGATTTCCTTGTTCAGATAGCCTTCGCCGAGCAGCTTGAGCACCTCGCGCTCGCGCTGGGTGATGCTTTCCCAGACCGATCGGGTTTTGAGGCGCTTGCGTCCTTCAATATAGCCTTCCATGACATTGTCTGCAATGCCCGGGCTGATATAGGTCCTTCCCTTGAGCACGCTGGAAATGGCCACCAGCAGTTCTTCTCTGCTGGCATCCTTGATACAGTACCCATTGATCCCGGCATTAAAGGCTTCCAGGACATACTGGTCGGATTCATGAATGGTCAGCGCCAGGATGGCCGTGTCCGGATATATCCGCTTGACCTCCTTGACCACGCTGATGCCCCCGAGCCGCGGCATGGATAGATCCAGCAGCACCAGATCCGGCGGATTTTCACGGATGATATCCAGTGCTTCCAGCCCGTCTTCAGCCTCTGCGACCACCTCCAGGTCGCTGCGGCTGTCGAGCATGGCCTTTAAGCCTTCGCGAAACAACTGGTGATCTTCGACAATCACGATCTTCTTGGCTTCCATACTTGAAATGATTATAAAAAAAACCGCCGCATGTCAATAAACAACATGCGGCGGTTCAATGGTAATCCTGTAAAAATCGAAATATTATGCAGAATATGCGTATTGGGCAAATTCGTCGAAATCATGGATTTCCGTGGCCAGGTAACCTTTGAGGTCCTCCACGATCTGTTTTTCCAGCTGACGGACGCGTTCCCGGGACAGGCTCAGCCGATCTCCCAGCGACTGCAGGGTCATGGGGGAATCCGAATAAATTCGCCGATCCAGGATCTCGCGCTCCCGGAAGGGGATTTTTCCCCGGAACTCCAGGACCTTGTTATTGACCAGGCCGTCGACCTCCCGGTCGGAAACCGCGTCTTCCACCGATTTGTCATCATCGACCCGGAGAAAATCGACCCAATCCGTATCCGAATCCTCGTTTAACGGCGCATCCAGGGAAATATCCCGGTTCTGCAGCCGCTGATCCATATCCACGATATCTTTTTCCTCCACCCCGCAGCGCTCGGAAAGCCGCTTGTTGTCCGGATCAATACCCATGGCAGCCAGCTTTCTGCGTTCCTGCTTGAGCTTGTAAAACAGCTTGCGCTGTCCCTCGGTGGTGACGACTTTAACCATTCGCCAGTTGTCCTGCATGTATTTCAGGATGTAGGCCTTGATCCAAAAAGAGGCATAATAGGAAAACTTGACGTTGCGCTCCGGGTCGTACTTGCGCACGGCCTGCATGAGCCCCACGTTGCCTTCCTGGATCAGATCCAGCAGGTTGCGGTTCCAGAAGCGCTGGAATTTGAACGCAATCTTGACCACCAGTCGCAGGTTGGAAACCACCAGTTTATAGGCGGCCGCATTGTCATCATGTCCCTGCACGAGCCTGGCCAGTTCCCGCTCCTCTTCCCGCGTGATCAGACCGTGATTGCGGATTTCCGCCATGTACTGCTGGACCGGATCATAGGATTTCCGGCCGCTTTTGAACTTCTCTTCCGCCGCTTTTTTCTTTCGCACCGTTTTCTCGATATCCGCATAAGTGGGCTCTGCGGGGGCTTCCTGGGTGCTGTCGCCGGAAATGTGCCTCGGATCGTTAAACATGTTATAACCTCCTTGCTTAATGGCAAACGTTGAAAGAAAAACGGGCAACACATGGGGCGAATTTTTTCGCTCGGGACCGCAAACCGATGTGTTGCAAAAAAACCCGATGCGGTTATTTTTCTTCCATGTATATGGTATTCCAAATCGGAGATACATAAGGGATAGACAGTATTTTGAAATGAAAAACCGGGTAGAACGACCCGGATCTTTCTACTGTTTTCCATCAGGCTTTTATGCAGGACCGGATACATCACCTGCGATGCGGAATGTGAAGATACCTGCGCAAGTTGCGAAATTGGAAAAACCCGTTTTTCAGTCAAAGGAGCCGGATTTGAAACCCAAAAACGCTTCAGACAAAAAGACAAGGCGCACCGGGACGGCCAAATCCTACGACGTGGTGGTTATTGGCTCGGGGTCCGGCATGCAGGCCGTGGAAAATGCCATCGAGGCGAACATGAGCGTTGCACTGGTGGACAACGGCCCGGCAGGCGGAACCTGCCTGAACCTGGGATGTATCCCCTCCAAAATGATGATTGCCGCGGCCGACCGGGTCATGGAAATCCGGGAAGCCTCGCGCTTCGGCATCTCCGCGGAAATCACGGGCATTGATTTCAAAAAAATCATGCAGGACATGAAAGAAGCGGTGGTGCCTGATCACCGGCAAATTCATCAGGCGCTGCAAAGCGACGACAGGTTTGACTACTACGAGGGACTGGGGCACTTTACAGATGATCGCACCCTGGAGATCAACGGACAGCGCATCCATGGGGAAACCATTTTCATCGCCTCCGGGGCCCGGCCCAAAATCCCGGATATCAAGGGCCTGGAAAGCGTGGCTTGCCTGACCAGCGATACCGTGCTGGACCTGGAAGCCTGCCCCGAAAGCCTGGCCATTATCGGCGGGGGATATATCGCCGCGGAATACGGCCATTTCTTTTGCGCCATGGGGGCCGAGGTGACCATTTTTCAAAACCGCCAGCGACTGGTACCCGCGGAAGAACCCGAGGTTTCCGACTTGCTGGCAGAACAACTGCAAAAACGTCTCCATGTCGAGCTAAACACCGAGGTCAATCATGTTGCCGGCAACCAAGACGGGGTAACCGTGACATATACGCCCAAGGATTCCGGCAGCCAGAAGCAAATGCAAGCCGAGCGGGTGCTGGTGGCCGCCGGCCGCCAGTCCAATGCCGACCGGCTGGCAGTGAGCAATACGGGCGTGCAAACCGGTGAAAACGGTTTTATATGGGTGGATCCCTACCTGCAGACCACCCGCAAAGGAATCTGGGCATTCGGGGACGCAAACGGACAGCACATGTTCACCCACGTGGCCAATGCCGAAGCCGCAGCCGCATGGCAAAATGCCATTGAAAAAGAAAACAAGCCGTTTGATTATCATGCCGCGCCGCGAGCCGTATTCACACACCCGGCCGTGGCGTCCGTGGGCATGAACGAGGCAGAGGCCCGCAAATCCCATGACGTTCTTGTGGGAACCGCCGATTACGATGATTGTGCAAAGGGCATGGCCCTGCGCCAGGACCGGGGATTTGCCAAGGTGATTCTGGACCGCCAGGAGCTGAATCTGCTGGGATTTCACATCATCGGTCCGCATGCCCCGGTTTTGATCCAGGAAGTGATCAACGCCATGGCCGCAGGCGGCGGCCCCGACCTGCTGGTTTCCGGCATGCACATTCACCCGGCCTTAAGCGAACTGGTCATGAAAACCTTTTCCAAGCTGGAATAGGGGGCAACAGGCGGGCTTAAAAGATTCCGGCGCCTGTCGGGCTTGCCCGGAAATTCAAATTTTCCGGCCTGGGAACCGGGATTTTGCCTGAACAGCAGCTTTCATTCAGGCATAGTAGCTCCGCCTACAGGATTGTACCCGGAAAAATACGGGAAACCCTGGATTGAAGCCCGATCGTTTGAGTCTTATTTTTCGGAGTAAATTTTTCCGAATAATGGCGCACAACTTTTTTTATCAACGTAACCAAATGACAAGGAGGGTAACATCATGAAAATCGGCGAGCTCTTTCAGTCCGGAGACTGGAAAAACGAAAAACACGTACCCGCCATTGACTGCCCGGACACGGTAAAGGCGGATGAAGCATTTGACGTGACCGTTTCCATCGGAAAGGAGATCGGACACCCCAACACCACCGAACACCACATTCGCTGGATCCGGGTGTATTTCAAGCCCGCGGACGACAAGTTTGCCTATGAAGTGGGCAGCTACGAGTTCAACGCCCACGGCGAAAGCGTCCAGGGCGCCAACCAGGGCCCGGTTTACACCGACCCCAAGGTCACCGCCCGGATGAAAGTCAACAAGCCCGGCACCGTGCTTGCCTCCATTTACTGCAACATTCACGGCCTGTGGGAAAACACCGCAGAGATCAAGGTTTCCTGAACCTGTTAAAAAACCGCAAAACCTTCCGCCATGCCGCCGCCGGCACCGCCACCGCGGTTTCCGGCAGCGGCTTGGCTCTTTCCATTAAAAAAGCCCGATCCAGGCACTGAAATTTTTGTAAAGCCCCGCACAGAGAAACAAGACAACTCCCCGGAAATTCAGTATTTCAAACCTGGAGAGAGGTCTTGTCTTTTCTCGATTTCGATCCCGATTTGGACACCGAAAAAACCATCACATTAAGTAAACAGATTTGAAATATGCGACCATTCGGGAAGCTTTTCAGGGATAGCCGGGGGAAACCATCAAGCCTGTTACCCAAGGCGGGGCGGATTACGGGGTTTTTGAAAACGGCCGCTGGCACCTGACCCGCAATGCCCGGGAAATGCTGGAACTTCTGGAACTCAGGCAAAAAACGGAAAACCGGTAGGCTCAATGAGGATTGCCGGGGTGGTTACCCGCCACCTGCGCTTTGCAGCGAATGTGGGGTCTTCACAGACCTCCCGCTGTTTAATTCGAATCCTTTTTGCCGTCTTCCGAATCTGTATGGGGGCTTAGCAGGGAATCAACGGCGCGGGCGGCAGCCGTGCGGTTCCTGGGAACCCGGATCTTCACGCGGGTTCCCTGCCCGTACACGGAGTCCACCTCAATGGCACCCCCGTGCTGTGCGATGATGTGATTGGCAATATACATGCCCAGCCCCGTGCCCTTGGAGCCTTTGGAGGAAAAAAACAGGGTAAACATTTTGCGCCGGGATTCTTCGTCCATGCCGATGCCGTTGTCTGCAATCTCCAGTCGCACGGTTTCCGCATCCTCCGGCACTACGGTGAAATCAATCCGGTGCTGGGGTTTTTGTGGATCCATCACGCAGGCATCCACTGCGTTTTCCAGGAAATTTAATACCGCCTGGTAAAACCAGTCCGGGTCCACTTCGAACTCGCCCGTATCCGGGTCGATTTCATTGTGAAAAGCCACGCCCTGCTTTCCGGCCATTTCGCTTGCCGCATCTGCCAGGGATTTTGCCAGGCGCGCGGCATCCGTGGTTTGATACTGCATCCCCCGGGATTTGGCATAATACAGGATGTCCAGAACCATTTTCCGGATTCGGCTGCTGGTATCGGCGATGCGCTCATACGAATTTTGAATGCGCTCGGAATCCCCGTTTCGAATGCCGGTTTCCAGTTGGTACACCCCGCCGTCCAGGGCGGTCATCATCCCCTTGACCCCGTGGGACATGGATCCCAGCATCAGGCCCAGGGATGTGAGATGATCCTGCAGGCGGCGGACCTGGGTAATGTTGGTGGCCATCTCCATGACCTGGCTGATTTCCCCGTGCTCATCCATGAGCGGGGCGGTCCAGGTCATCACGTTATACTGCCTGCCATAACGGGAGGTTACCACCTCCTCGGCCTGATGCCGCTTGCCGTCGGCAAAGGTCTTTGCCACCGGGCATTCCGGGCAGGGGGTATCGCGATGCTTGTAAATCTTGTAGCAAAAATCGCCAACCTCGTTTCCGAAATCCCACTTAAAAAGGCGGTTGGTGGCGGTCAGCCGGAACTGGCGGTCCTGGACTGAAATATAGCAGGGCACTTCGTCAAACAACTGATGGTACAGGGTGTTCGCCTCGTGAAGATCTTCAAGCTGCCGGGCGTAGCGGGAAAACTTGCGGGCCAGGCGCAGATGCTGCCGGGCATGCTGCAGGGAAATATCCAGGGCGATGCTTTTGACGGGCTTTTGCAGATAATCATCGGCTTTTGGCCCGAACGCCTCCATTGCAGACTCCAGGTTTCCGGGATCGGTGAGCAGGATCAGGGGAATTTCCGCATGCTTGCTTTTGAATTCCAGCAAGAGCCGGGTGCCGTCATCATCCGGCAGGCTTGGATTGGCAAGGACAATATCCGGAATTTGCTTGCTCAGGGATTTTTCGGCCGCATCTGCAACGCATGCGGTTCGCACGTCAAACTGCTGGCGCCGGATATACACGGAAAGCGCGGCGCTCAGGTCTTCATCCGGCTCTATAAAAAGCAGATCCTCTGCCATGTAAGTCAAATTCCGTTAAAGAATGTTTTCTTTTACGACCTGCAGCAGTTCATCGCGGTCAAAGGGCTTGGAAATGCTGGCCACAGCCTTGTTAATGGCGTACTGATGGCCGGACAGGCCGCTGATGACCACCACCGGGATGTTTTTGAGCGCCGGGTCCTCGGTCAGCTTCCGGTAAAACCGGGGGCCCCATTCTCCGGGCATTTCCAGGTCCAGGGTGATCAGGTCCGGCTTTTCCTGCCTGGCGACATCGATACCCTCGAGGGCATCCTTGGCCGAGCAGGTTTCATAGCCGTTGTCCTGGAAAAGGGTTGTCAGGTATTCCACCACTGCAGGATCATCGTCAATGACCATAATTTTTTTGCTCATAACCCGTTCCTCATCATTGATATGATATTTGCCCGCGGACAAAAACGCCGGCCGGGCATTGCCTTTAATTACTTTTTCACACTCCGCTTTATGCTCAGCACCGGGCATGCGGCCCGGACAATGACCTGCTCCATGGTACTGCCCATGGGCGCCTGCCCGGATGCATCGCGCCTGGCATGGTGGGCCATGATAATCAGGTCCGCCTGTTTTTCCCGGGCATACTTGGTAATTTCCACATACGGCAACCCTTCCCATACATCCATGGTATAGCTTTCAAAATCCGGCATTTTCGGAACATATTGACTCCGCATCCGGCGCCGGGCCACCCGGAGATTTTCTTCGATATCATCCTGGGCCATGACCTTGCCCATGGCCATGGCACTGACATCCACGGCATGAAATAAAAACAATTCGCAGTCCAGCGCGCGCGCCAGTTGCAGGGCATATTCAAAAGCCACGTCCGAGGCTTCGGAAAAATCGGTGCCCAGCACAATTCGCGAAAATCCGCCCCAGAAAGAGGCTGCCGGACGGGTCACCACAAGCACGGGGCAGTGCGCGGCCCTGGCCACCCGCTGGAAGGTGGAACCGGCAGTAGTTTTCTTATATGCAGAGTCCTCCATGTGGCCGGTGCTGCCGCCCATAACGACCAGGTCCGGATCGTTGTTCCGAGTTGCCCGCAGGATTTCCCGGTGCGGGGACCCCACTGCCACCTCGATGCCGTAATTGTCCCCGGTTTTTTCAAGCAGCCGCTCGTAATATCCCCGGATTTCCTCTTTGACCCATGCGACGTACTCCTCGTCCGCGGCAACCCGTTCCCGGGTCTTCACGTCAATGACATCCTGGCTGTAAGCACGGGTGGGCAGGCCGAGCACGTGAAAAATATTGAGATACGACTTGTACCGCTCGGCCATGTTAAAGGCCACCCTTGCGGCATGGTCGCAGGCTTCGGTGGCAGACGTGGCCAAGAGTATCCTGTCAAACATGGGGGCACCTCGCTTTTTGTCCGCCGATCCCGACAAGGGCGATCGGCCCGGTTATTCCTTTGGCTTCATGTGCTCGGGCACGATCACCATGTCGATCAGCAGGGGTTTTAAAAACGACCACCGGATCCCGATCTCATATTCCTCCTCCAGGTCCCGGATCGCATCCCAGCAGTTGTGACACGGGGCGATCACCAGGCTGGCACCGGTTTGCATGATCTGGTCCCGCTTGGTAATCAGGGCCTGGTTTCGCTGGGGCCGGTACAATCCGATGCCGTTGAATCCGCCGCCACCGCCGCAGCAGTAATTGTGCTCCCCGTTGGGCGTCATGTCGATAAAATAACCCGGATCGACGATATAGCTCATGATCTCCCGGGTCACATCCCGTAAACCGTGATTGCGGATATAATTGCACGAATCCTGAATTGTCACCGGCTCCTTGATCCGTTTTTCCGGGTCAATTTTGAGCTTCCCGGTGCGCAGGGCTTCTGCCACCCATTCCACGTAATGAATGGATTCCACCG
>CAZTHW010000063.1:0-12099 GCA_964613595.1 uncultured Desulfobacteraceae bacterium
TTTTCAGTCCTGGATCTTTGCATCCGGTGCCAACGGGGTCATGACCGGCAACTACCTGACCACGGCGGGCCGCGACATTGCCGCGGACCTGGAAATGATCGCCCGGTGGCAGGACTGCTCGGGCGCTGAACTGATTTCAAATAATAAAATATAATTTTTTATTTTTTGCATCGTTCAATTCGGGGTTAATATTGCCAAACCCGAATCAAAGCATTATTGTAAATAAATAAGACATCCAAGTTCAGTCAACGCATCCCCCAGCCGGTGCAAATACCCATGGAGGAACTCATAAAATGACAAAGCATCGCAAAATCCTGTTGGTTTACCCGCACGTCCCGTCAAATACTTACTGGAGCTACAAATACGCCCTTGAATTCATCAAAAAACAAAGTGTCATGCCCCCGCTGGGACTGCTTACCATAGCCGCCCGCTTTCCGGCGGATTACGAACTCAAGCTTGTGGACATGAATATCACGGATCTGGATGACCAGAGCCTGCAGTGGGCGGATGCCGTATTTGTATCCGCCATGATCGTGCAGAAACAGTCCATGGAAGAAGTGGTCCGGCGCTGCAAGCAAATGGGGAAAACCGTTGTGGCCGGCGGCCCTTACGTGACCAACAGCCATGATGAAATCACGGGTGTGGATCATATGCTGCGCGGCGAAGTGGATGCCACCCTCACGGATTTTCTCAGCGAACTGGACAACGGTACCGCCAGGGCCGTCTATGAAATGCCCGGGCGTCCGGATATCTCCGATAACCCGGTGCCCAGGTTCGAGCTCCTGGACCTGGACAAGTATGCTTCCATGGCGATCCAGTATTCCCGGGGATGCCCGTTTCACTGCGAATTCTGCGACATCTGGACGGTTTACGGCAACCGGCCGCGGCTCAAATCCGCCGGCACCCTGACCGCGGAACTCGACGCCCTGCGCGAACTGGGCTGGGAAGGCGCCGTTTTTCTGGTGGACGACAACTTCATCGGCAACAAGGGCCGGGTCAAACGGGAACTGCTGCCCGCGCTCAAGGCGTGGCAGGAAGAAAACGACTATCCATACCACTTCTTTACTGAAGCCAGTATCAACCTGGCAGACGATGCCGACCTGATGACCGGGATGCGCGAGGCGGGATTCAACTCCGTGTTTATCGGCATTGAAACCCCCAGCCCCGAGGGCCTGGCAGAGACCGGCAAGACCCAGAATCTCAAATCCGACATGGAGGTCGCTGTCAGGACCATGCAGAAAAACGGCATCGAGGTGCTGGCCGGGTTTATCCTGGGATTTGACAATGACACCCCGGATATTTTTGACCAGCAAATCGGCTTCATCCAGAAAAACGCCATTCCCCAGGCCATGATCGGCCTGTTAAACGCGCTTCCCGGAACCAGGCTCTATGAGCGCCTGGAAGCCGAGGGACGCATAGTGGGCCAGTCCTGTGGCAACAACACCCACAGCACGGAGACCAATTTTAAAACCATTATGGATCCGGAGACCCTGCGCAGCGGATACAGAAAGATCCTGTCCCATCTTTACGATTTCCGGCTAAAGAACTACTTTGACAGGTGCAGCCATCTGCTCGACCGGATCGAGCACCGGGAATTCTACGAGCGCAAAATCCGGTTCGAAGAGGTAAAAATCTTTTTCCGCTCCCTTTTCCGGCAGCCGTTTACCCCGTATGGTGCAAACTACCTGAAATATCTCGGCCGCAACCTGCTTAAAAACCGGGACCTGTTCGGCGAGGCAGTGACATTTGCCATTTATGGACATCATTATCACACCATTACCCGGCAGACCCTGAAAAAGGAAAAAATCGCGGATATCCTGGATAAAAAATACCGGCAATTCACCGCAATGGTGAACCAGTACTCCGAGACGGCCCGAACCGGATCTCAGCAGCAGCTTGACAGCATCAAGAAGCTGTGGGATATGCGCATGAAATACCTCAAGCAGATGCAGCACAAAATCAACAAGCTGCATGAGGATTATCGCGGGGAACTGACCCGGAAATACGCCGATATGTCCGCGCAGATGCGGGACATGCTGGCAGCCATGGAAAACCGGCTTCTCTCTCTCCAGATGAAAACCGATTCCACCGGGAGTCAATAACCCAGGCGCCTTTGAACGCAAATGCCTTGACATTTGAAACAGAATCTTTTACCAATTATCCATCATTTGCTGGAAGCACTTATTTGATAAAAGGAGTCGCACGTGGAATTTGCGCTCGACAAGTCCCGGAAGGAAATCCAGAAGGCGGTGCGGGAATTTACCAGGGGCAAATTTGACAAGGAAACCATTCTCGACCTGCTCCGCAGCGGGGAGTTTCCTTCGCAAACCTGGGAAAAAGCCGCTGAACTCGGATTTTTTGGCATCCATTTTCCGGAAGCATGCGACGGCGGGGGGATGGGCCTGCTCGACTACGTCCTTGCCGCCGAGCAGATGTGCAAGCAGGACTCGGCTGCAGGCATTGCCCTGATGCTGGCCGGGTTCGGCGCGGAATGCCTTTTCCGGTTCGAAACCGGCCCGCCTGCAGACAAATATCTTCCCCTTGTGGCTGCCGGAAAAATGCGTGCGGCCGCCGCCTTTTTTGAACACAGCCCCGGATACGAGCTAAGCGGAATTCAGACCGCCGCTGCACAGAACGGGGATGCATGGATATTAAACGGCACCAAGGCATACGTGCCAAACGGTACAAGCGCGGGATTCTACGTGGTTCTGTGCAAAACCGGGACGGATGCGGACACCGCGAAAAACAACCTTTCCCTGATCGTTGTGGATGCCGGTTCCCAGGGCATTACCGCAACGCCCGCAGGCCCGAGCCTGGGCGGCAACCTGATTGATTTTGCCCATGTCACCTTTGAAAACGTCCGGGTACCCGCGGAAAACCGGATCGGCAAAACCGGCGCCGGGGGCCGGCTGGCGCAATGTTTTATTGATGAATGCCGAATCCAGATCGCGGCCATGGCGCTGGGCACCGCCCAGGGCGCCTGTGACCGGGCCGTGAGCTATGTCAAACAGCGCAGCCAGTTCGGGAAAAAGCTGCTTGATTTTCAGGTTACCCGGCACAAACTCGCGGATATGGCCGCCCGGATTGATGCGGCCAGATGGACGGTCTACAGTGCGGCCGCCGCCTTTGATGCAAACCGGTGCGACGCGAAAACCGCGGCCCAGGCCAAACTCACTGCCACATCAGCGGCCATGGCAGCCGCGGACGAAGCCGTTCAACTGCTGGGCGGCTACGGATACATGACCGAATATGAAATCGAACATTTCTACAGGGACGCCAAGACCCTGGAAATAATCATGGGCCCGCCGGCCGCCTTAAAAGACGTCATTGCCGGCGGCCTTACCGGCAGGCAAAGGTAAAATCGGGAGAATCCGCCCCCATGGAAATACTGCAATACACAGACCAGCACCGGGAATTTCGACAGCGGATGCGCAGATTTCTGCAGGAAGAAATTCTGCCCCACGTGGAGCAGTGGGAAAAAGACCGCATCACCCCCAAGTGGGCCTGGAAAAAACTGGGCCGGCAGGGATTTCTGTGCACGGCAGTCAAGCCCGAATACGGCGGTATGGGCGGGGATTTTCTCTATTCCGTGATCGCCGCAGAGGAAATGGCCAGAACCAACCATACCGGCCTGGCCTCCTCGCTGCACAGCGACGTGGTGGTCCCCTATATTGAAGCATTTGGCAGTGAGGCCCAGAAAAAGAAATACCTGCCCGGCTGCGTTTCAGGCGACATCATTACGGCCGTTGCCATGACAGAGCCGGATGCGGGCAGCGATCTTGCCGGCATGACCAGCACGGCCGAACAGGGCAACGGCGAAATCGTCTTAAACGGCTCCAAGACCTTTATTTCAAACGGGATCAACTCCGATCTGGTGATCGTTGCGGCCAAGGAAGCCGGCGTGTCCGACCCCTACCGGGCCGTGTCCCTGTTTCTCGTGGAAGACGGCACCCCCGGATTCAAGCGAGGCCGGCATTTAGAAAAAATGGGGTTTCACAGCCAGGACACGGCAGAGCTGTTTTTCACCAACTGCCGGATACCGGAAGAAAACCGCCTGGGCGAACCCGGGGCGGGCTTCGGCATGCTCATGGAAAAACTGCAGCAGGAACGCTTGGTGACAGCCATCGGCGCCCAGGCTGCAGCCGAAATGATGGTGGAGTTGACCACGGACTTCTGCAAACAGACCAAAGACCACCACGGCAAACCCCTGGCAAAACATCAGGCCTGCCAGTTCGCCCTGGTGGAAATGACAACCGAGGTCAAGCTGGGCCGGACGTTTCTCGACAAGCTCATTGCCGAGCATGCCGGCAGCGAACAAGTGGTGGTGGAAACCTCCATGGCCAAGTACTGGATCACGGACCTGGCCAAGCGCACCGCGCAGAGATGCATGGACTTGTACGGCGACTACGGTTTTTTCGAGGCCTGCCCCATTGCCCGCGGCTTCCGGGACGTGCGGGTCATGTCGATTTTTGCCGGCACCAATGAGATCATGAAAAACATCGCCGCCAAGTTCATGGGCCTATAGGGCATCTATCAGCGGCCTTGGTCAGTAATGCTCCATGGCTTTTGCCCGCGGCTTTAAAAACAGGTGATACAGCAGGTCGCAGTAGCGGTGAAGCTTGACCATGCCGGCATGGGACTCGGTATAGCGCCAGAACCCGTAGAGCTTGGTCAGGCTGAAGAGCTTGTTGCTGTACTGTTTCCAGGTGAATTTCTCCTGGACCCGCTCCATGCCCTTTTCAGAAACTTTCTGCCATTTCCCTGGGTCTTTTTCGCATTCAGAAACAAACTTCCATATCACATCTGCAATCAGGTCCGGCTGGCTGGTGTTCATGAGGTATCCGCTGACACCGTCGCGGATGATCTCCGAAGGCCCGCCGAATACGGGGCCGAAAGTGGGCAGGCCGCACTGCATGGCCTCGAGCACAGTGAGGCCGAAAGCTTCAAACAGCGCGGGCTGGACAAACATGCCCCGGTTGTCCGCAATGATGCGGTAAACTTCGCCGGTTTCCTGTTTCGGCACACTCGGCAGCCAGCGGATATGGCCGTCCAGGTCATACTTGTCAATGAGTTCATACATCCGCAGGATCTCGTTTTGCTCCTCGGTATCCCCGGATTCCCCCAAATGAATGGTCCCTGCGGCCACGATCAGGTTGCAGCGCTCCCGCAGCTCGGAATGCATGCCAAAGGCTTCGACCAGCCCGGTAATGTTCTTGATCCGGTCCAGGCGCGCCATCGTAAAAATCGGGGGTTTTTGCGGATCTGTCAGCCGGCCGTATACGTCCGTGCTTTCCGCTGTAAAAATTCGCTTTTCCCAGTGACTGCGGCGGCTATGTGCCCGGCGCCCGGTTTCAAAATACGGGAAGTAATTGGCCTCGTCCACGCCCGGCGGTACCACGTTGAACTTCGGGTTAAACAGGTTGACCCCGTTGACCACCTGGTAGAGCCCGGGCATGGTATAGAACTGGTAGGACTCGTACTGTCCGAACCTGGTCTCGGTTCCTGCGATCTCCTGGTAAGTGCTCGTGATGATGAAGTCGGACTTGTTCATGGAGAGCAGATCCGCGGTAAACTGGCAGGAAAAATGATAATCCGGCTCCATGTCGTGCCAGTAAAGGTCTGAAAACAGGTATTTGGTTTTTTCCAGCGCATGGGCGATGGTGCAGTGGATCACGTCCATCCGGTCCGAAAGCAGGGTGGCCACCAGGTTGCCGTCCGAGTAATTGCCGATGATCAAATCCGGCCTGCCCTGGAACTCGGCCATCAGGTCCCGCTCGCAGTCCGAGGCAAACCGGTCCAGGTACGGCCATATTTTAAACCTGGATACCCAGTCTTCCAGCAGGCGGCCCTGGCTGTCGTAAAACGGAAGGCGCAGGATATAGGCATGCTTTGTGCCGACAATGTCCTCTCTGGGCTGGTTGCAGGTGGTCTTGCCCGAATTCGGGATCAGGCGGGTAACCACCACCACCCTGGGGGTGACGTCGATGCCGGCGAATTCAAATTCGCGGATGAGGTGCGCCTCCAGGGCGCGCACCTGGTCGAGGATGTAGATCACCTGTCCCCCGGTGTCCGGCTTTCCCAGCACGTTTTCCTGGGCAAACCAGCCGTGCGGGGAAATAATGGCGACTTTTGAAATCATGGGCACCCGGGAAATGAATTCCTCCAGGTCTGCACTGCGCGGCTCGTGAAAAAGCCCGTGCAGCAGTGCCATGGTCTCCCGGACCCGTCCCGCGTTGTGCCCCCAGCCCGGCTCAAAACCCCGGCTTTTCAGGTGTGGTTTGAGATGGTCATACGGAATCTCGGGATCCTGTTCAGCCAGCTCGTCAATGGTTTCCTCCAGCGCGGAGAGAAAATCATCGAGTCCCTCCAGGATATCCGGGTTTACCAGCAACTGCTGGCCGTTGATCCTGTGAATCCGCAAAAACTCGAAGAGTTTTCTGCCCCAGTCCTCTGCCTTGTTAAACAGGCTGCTGGACATATGCTTGTTTAAAAAGCTGATGCCGTTGCCCACGTTTCGGACGTTCCGAATGGTCGGGGCGTAATCGTAGAAGGGCATGAAATCGAGTTCCAGGGCATCGCGGTTGGCACCGGCCTGGTTGCCCAGCACGTAGGCATCCTTGTAGTCCAGGTAGCGGTTGATCGAGATCTCTTCCATGTGATCCCGGTTGGCGTTGAGCCGATAAATCCGGTACCGTCCCATGGTGTAGCGGTGCAGAATCAGGGCGATGCTGTCTGGAAACAGCATTTCCGGCACCCGGGCCAGAAACCGCGCAATGGCGGAATTGGCGGTAAAATCCGCCTCCTTGTTATTGTCCCGGCACCATTTCACCCATTCAAGCCAGATATCGTTGCGCAGCAGGTACTTTTTCTCCCCGCTGCTGAGCAGATAAATAAAATCGGAAAAATCCTTCTGCTCGGCTTCCGGAATCAGCCCGGAAATCAGGTTGGGCACGGACATGCAGAAAATCCTCCTTTGGCGATTCTGTCCGGATGCTGCTGCAAACGGATGCAACTGCTTTCACGCACTTGTTTTTTGTTCCCGTAAAGGGTGCGGGCAAATCCGTCAAGAGCAAATATCCGGATCCCTGCCCTTACGTTTCGACCTGACGGGCCCAAACTTTACAGGAAATCCCAATACCGCACCCCCCCCTTCAACCCTCCCTAACCCCTCTCCTTTGTCAAAATCGGGGGCGGGACCCGGCAGGGCTGTGATGCCGGTTTATTCGGATTTTCTGGCGGGCGGGGCCATGAACTCGGGACCCACGGGATCGGTCACGGCCTGTTCCAGGATCCGGTCGATTTCCTGAAGATCTTCGGCAGAAAGCTCCCACCCGGAAATCCCGGGCAGCGGTTCCATCTGCTCGGGCCGGCGGCCGCCCCACAGGGCCACGCTGGCGCCCTGGTCCAGCACAAAACGCACCGCCAGATGCAGCAACTGCTTGTCCCTGGACTGGGCCAGCTCCCTTAGCCGGTCCACGGCCTCCAGGTACTGCTCAAACCGGGGTTGCTGGAACTTGGGATCCATCTTCCGCAAATCATCGCCGGTAAACTGCTGATCCCGGGTCATTTTCCCGGTCAGCAATCCGCGGCACAAGGCGCCGTAAGTCAGGGTGGCAATACCGTTTTTGATGCAGTACGGCAGGATTTCGTTTTCAACGGCGCGTTCAAAAATATTGTACGGCGGCTGGCAGACAGACAGCTCACATGCCGAGCCAAAGGCATCCATCTGTTCTGTGGTATAGTTGCTGACCCCGGCGGCCCGGATCTTGCCTTCCTTTTTGAGTTCGGCCATGGTTTGCGCGGTTTGCTCGATGGGCACCCGGGGATCGGGCCAATGAATCTGGTAGATATCAATGTAATCGGTGCGAAGCCGCCTGAGACTGTCCTCGACTTCCTGCCGGATGCGCTCGGGAGAAGAATTGCGCCAGACCCTCCTTTTGGCGTCATCCCATTGCAGCCCGACCTTGGTGGCCAGGATGATATTTTCCCTGCCGCCGTACTGGGATACGGCCTTGCCCACGAGTTCCTCGGAGGTGCCGAAACCATATACCGGTGCCGTGTCAATCAGGTTCACGCCCTGGTCCAGGGCCGCGTGAACGGTCCGGATGGACTGGTCCGCATCAGTGCCGCCCCACATCCATCCGCCGATGGCCCAGGTACCCAGGCCGACTCGGGTTGCTTTCTGCGCCAGCCCGTAAATCTCTGTATACTCCATTTCTGTGTTCCTCCTTGCCGCCGGGAAGTATTCCTCGGTTCCCGGTTTTCATTGATGTTGCAATTTTCGGACAAATCCCATAAATTCAGATCCGGTTTTCATACTTTAACAAATATGCACATTCCGAAAGGATTTTTCAATGCAGTCAGGATTCCGCACCTTTGCAGAAGTTATCGCGTTTGCCGCGGAACGGGAAGAAGCCGCGCGCCGGTTCTACCTCGAACTGGCCCGGCAGACAACCGACACCTTCATGAAGCAGATTTTCATGGATTTTGCCCACGAGGAGGAAAAACACCGGGAAACCCTGGAAAACCTGGAGACCGAGGGGCTGGAACGGATTTTTGCCAACATTATAAACCCGGTCAACGATCTTGCGCTTGCGGAAAACGCACCGGAAATTTCTCCGGATGCCGATCCGGACTTCCGGGAGGCGCTGCTTCTGGCCATGAAGCGGGAAGACAAGTCCCACCGGCTGTATTCCATGCTGGCGGAAAACTCGGAGGATCATGCCGTGAGCCTGCTTTTTATCGGGCTGGCCAAGGAGGAGGCCCATCACAAGCTCCGGATTGAACGGGCCTACAAGGCGCTTTACGGGGATTAGCTCCGCCTGCGGCCCCGCTTTTTGCCGCCGCCGGAGCTTCTTTTTTTCCGGGGAGCACGGCTGGAAATATCTTCCGGGTCATCCCCCTTTTTCCGCGGCGGCGCCTCGGGCATGACCCGCCATGGCTCCGGCGGCTCAATGCAGTCAAGCTTGCGGCCCAGGTACTGCTCAATGGCCGGGATGTAGAAGGCGTCATCCTCGTCGGCGAAACTGATGGATGTGCCCAGTTCCCCGGCCCGGCCGGTCCGGCCGATGCGGTGGACATAATCCTCGGGATCGTGGGGAAGTGTAAAATTGATCACGTGATTCATCCCCTCGATGTGAATCCCACGGCCGGCCACGTCTGTTGCCACCAGCACCCGGATCTTTCCGGTCTTAAAGGCATTGAGGCGAGACATGCGCTTTTTCTGATCCACGTCCCCGGAAATCATGTCGCAGTTGATCCCGTAGCGCGACAGGGTCTGGGTCAGGCGCCGCACTTCGTCCTTGCGGTTGCAGAAGATCAGAACCCGGTCAAGTTCCTTTTTTTCAATGATATTGTAGAGCAGTCCGAACTTTTCCTGCATGGTCACGATGTAGACAATCTGCTCCACGGTATCCACGGCCACCTGCTCGGGCTCGATTTCCACGGTGACCGGTTCTTTTGTCCACTGCTCGGAAAGCCGCATGATCTCCTGGGTAAGCGTTGCCGAAAACAGCAGGGTCTGGCGCTTTCCCTTTGGCGGGGTACTGCGGATAATTTTGCGGACATCCGGAATAAACCCCATGTCCAGCATGCGGTCGGCCTCGTCGATTACCAGGGCGTCGATCTGATTGAGCGTTATCACGTGCTTGCGGTGAAAATCCAGCAGCCGCCCCGGGGTGGCCACCACGATATCCAGGCGATCCGACCCCAGTTGATTCTGCTGCTTGACATAGTCCATGCCGCCGAAAACCGGCACAATCCGGATATTGGTGTAATCCGCCAGCTGCCGGGCCTCGTCTGTGATCTGAAGCACCAGTTCCCGGGTGGGCGCAAGTATTAGCACTCGGGGCATGCCTTTTTTTCTCTTTTCATCCGCGGGATTCTGCAATATCCGGGTCATCAGGGAAATCAAAAATGCCGCCGTCTTCCCCGTGCCGGTCTGGGCACGGCCGCTGGCGTCTTTTCCGGCAAGTGCCGCCGGCATGATCTCGGCCTGGATCGGCGTGCAATATTCGAATTCCAGGTCGCTTATGGCGCGCATTATCGGATCGGGCAGGTCGAAATCGTGAAACCGGGTCCTGCCCGCTGCAGGGGAAACCTGAAATTCGGATACATTCCACTGCCCGGTTTCGGAATTGGTCGCGTCAGGCATTTGCTGTTCCGTGTTGCCTGATGCGTTGTTGCGGCTCCCGGCACCGGCGGCGCTTAGCGAATCCGTTGCGTGCCCTGAATCGCCGCCATGGGTCCTGGCCATCAATTGGTGTTTTTTCATGAATTGCCTTTTTTCTGATCGTTCTGTTGTGCTTGGATGCATTACGGGTGCCGGAAGGAAAGCCGGAGATTTTCTCTGAAATCAAGGAAGGCGAAATTTTAACCGTCAAGTATACGCCGGATGCGGCGAGGTTTAAAATTTAAGCCCCACGCAGATATATGGCGAAAGGCCGGTTCTCATTCAGACACGAAACCAAATTAATATTAATAATAAATCATAATATTTTTGAATGATAATTGCAACAGAAATAAACAACTCCCCCGGAAACGTGTTTAAAATCCCCGCCTATTTTGCACGCCAAGATTGGGTTAATGCCAGCGAAATACCCGCAACCCGGCGGAAAAGAAAATCCCGCCCACTGCCAGCAAAATGGCGGCCGGGGTCGTGGTTTCCGCAAATCCCGCGCCTTCGTTGAAAATGCTGCGGATGCCGTCGGTAAACAGGGTAAGCGGCAATTTCTGAATGAACGGCACACTCCAGTCCGGAAAGTTGTGATAGGAGAAAAAAATACCCGACATCACCGTCATGGGCAGCACCACCGCATTGACCAGGCCGTTTCCCACCTCTGTATTGGCAGTGCGCGAGGAGACAAAAATCGCAATACCGCAAAAAGCTATGTTGCCTGCCAGAAAAATCACGGCCAGGGCGGCAATGCTGCCCTGCACGGCAATATCGAAGACCAGGTAGGCAAATATGAACAAAAGCACCGCTTCAATGATGTTCATGCCGATGCGCACCACCATCAGGGCCATGAGAAAATTGGACTTTCGCATGGGCGTGGCCACCATCCGCCGCAGCAGTTTTTTGGACCGCTTGTCGATCATGCCGTAGCTGATGCCCCACATGCACGACATCATCGCCCCCATGGTGATCAGCCCGGGAACAAGGAAATCGATATACCGGGTGCCGGTCACGGTCAGCGGCTCGATGTTGCCGGCGATCTCCGGGCTGGCAACCGGCTTGCCGGAGATTGCCTTGGTCAGTTTCAGGTATGCCAGCTCTGCATCCGGGTTGCGGGGATCGAAATGATACGCGATGTCCCCGCCTGCCGGCTCGACAATCAGGTGGAGTCTGTCGCGCTTGAGCAGGACCGTGGCGGTTTTCCAGTCTGTTTGGGTAAACACGAAGGTTGTATCGCCCAACTGCGGATTTTCAACAGTCAGCCTGTATTTCGGGGCATGGCCTGCCGGTTCGGAGACCTTATGGCCGTGCTCCCGCAAAAACGCGTGAATTTTCGAATCATTTTGCCCCGCACCTGCCGAATCGGAGATCACCCCCACGTGGTGCACCACGTCGCGGGTCTGGGTAAATGACAGGCCCAGGCCCAGGGAAATCAGCATGGGGAAAATAATGCCCCAGAAAATCACCGCTGGCTCCCGGATGATTTCCTTGGCATGTGCTGCAACCAGGTGGAAAAACTGATGATGTCGAATCGGATTACTCATGCAGCCGCCTGCCCGTCAACTCGGTGAACAGATCGTCCAGGGTCTTTTTCCGGCATTCCATGTTTTTCATGTGCAGGTTTTTTTGACGCAGGAATTCAAAAAATTGCGGCAACTGGCTTTCGATGTGGTCCAGGATGACAGTCCCCCTGGCGTTGAAACTGTCCCACTCAATGGAAAACGGCGCGCCCGCGCAAACGGCTTCCTTTGGAAGGCCGGCGGCATCCAGGGTGAACTCGATAATTTTTTCCCGGGTCTCGTCTGCCAGCAGCTGATCCAGGCTGCCCTCCCGCAGGACCCGGCCCTGATCGATAATCAGGATATGATCGCAGAGCCTGTCGGCCTCTTCCATGTAATGGGTGGTCAGCACCATCGAAGTTTCCG
>CAZTHW010000064.1:0-11936 GCA_964613595.1 uncultured Desulfobacteraceae bacterium
CTGGAAAAGCCATCCGCACCTGGCAAGTACCGTGCTGGCCAGCCTGGCCGGCCTGTGCTGGGCGCTTGCCGGGGTGTGGAACAAGTATTTCCGCGCCCGGGTGCAGGTGGACCTGCTTGCGGCAAACGCTTGGCAGTTAATGGCGGGCGCGGTGCCCCTCATTCTGATCGCGCTTTTTGTTGAGTCCCGGGCCATCGAATGGACCCCGTACTTTATCGGCGCGGTTGCCTACAACGCTGTACTGGCCACTGCCGTGGCCTGGACATTGTGGTTTTTCGCCCTGCAGGAAATGCCCGCAGGCATGGCCGGGCTGGGCACGATGACAGTGCCGGTGCTGGGCGTGCTGGCGGCCTGGCTGCAGTTGGGCGAAGTACCGGGCCATTGGGAGGGCCTCGGCATGGTGCTGATATTCTGCGGGCTGGCACTGCTGTGCGGCATCGGGGCGGTTTTCTATAGAAGCCGGCAGGCCTGAAAGCCGTCAGGCGTACCGGATTCACCCTTGTACCGGCTCAATGCGCCGGAGCACAAAGAAGGCAGCCGCCCTGCGTTGCCTTAGAATATTCAAGGGATTTTTCCGCGTGCCCTCTTCTAAGCCTGCGAAATCCGAGTCCGAATCCTTTCAGATCATAGTTTTCGTAAAACACAATTCGTCTTTACATACAACTCGATTTTTAGTATAAATCTTTCAGTAAAAGTATATTTCCATCCGTATCCGCATCCGTCTTTTGATCACCCGATCACAAAGGAGACAAGAAAATGAATAAGCCATTGATTTTCCAGGGGATTTTAATTTTTTTACTTTCGCTGGCAATTGCCGCTCCCCTGTATGCGCAGGTTGAAGACACCTCCTCGGCAGAACAAACCCAGGAAGAAGGCGGCGGGCTGCTCGACGGCATATTGAAAGCAGTAGGCAAAGCAACAGAGGAATCCATAGAAGAAGGTATCGAGGAATTCGTCGGGAATTACGAGGGCCGCATAGGAGAAGTAAAACTTCTGGAACGACGAGGAAATGAAATTGTTCTAGAAGTGGAATACGAAAAAGTCAAACGCAAGGACGGCGTTTCCGTACAGGGCGAAGTGATGCGCTGGAGCGAACCCCTGGACGGTTTTTCCAGTACGATTTCTCCCGTACAGGGCAAAAAGGGCACGGTGACACTCAGAATCGGACGGGATCCGCAGGCGGCAAATGACGAATGGGGTTCGGCCGCAGAAGCAGTGAAATCCGATCAGATCCACCTGTACCTGGTGCGAAAGACCAATCCGGAGCGTCCGTTCGGCAGCCTGGTTTATGATTTCCCGAAAACGTGGACAAACAGCAGCGAAATCGAAACCCCTGCGCAAAACATGGAAGCAGAAGCCGATTCAGAGGAAACCATTGAACTGGCAGCGGGTGAAACCACCGAGGAAAGTGACACGGCGGGATCCGGTGCTGCAGTCATACGGCCCGGAACAACATTAAAGGCGCTACCAACCGCAACTGTGGATAAATCGGCACCGAGTCCGGCTTCAGAGGCAGGCGGCGTAAACCGGCGAGTCGCTGTTACACCGGAAAAGGCGGAAATTCAGCATGCGGTTTCCGCATATAATTTCTTTGACCAGGCGGGCAAGGCCCAGTGGAAAAGCAATGCCGGGCCACTGCCCTTTCCGGGACCTGACAACGACAGGCGCGGTTTTGCAAGAACCCTGAAAAACGGTGTCATCTGCCCCAACAACAAGGCGGTAAACCTTTTGCAGACCCATCCCCAGTGGAAAGTCGGCGGATGGATCCAGGGACGCTTCCCGCTGATGCGGCTTGACAGAAACATCACATTCAAGGCCACCGGTGCTCTGCTAAAAGGCGCGGAGGCCTCCGACGGGGTTGTGATGTCTGTTTTTGTCGTGGAACAGGGCAAAAGGGCCCGGCGGGTGCTTCGCAAACACATTACCAACCGCGGCTACACCCCGCTGAAAGCGGATCTGTCCGATTGGGCGGGCAAACGCGTCAACATTGTTCTGCGGACGTCTGCCGGCCAAACCAGTGCCCGGGACTGGGCGGTATGGGTAAACCCCAAGCTGGTCAAGCAATAGCCGGACAAGGAGTTTAGAAACTTACTCACAAACCCGGAGCAACGCCCATGCGAAAATTTGCCGCTGTCATATTTTCTTTATTTCTCGGCATGACCGCCCAGGCTGCAGACTCTTCCTTGGATGCAAACAAAACGCCCAGGATCAAACGGGATACCGTTCAGGCTGCCAGAGCCGCGCAAACCTTTAAGTTTCAGCCGCAAACCGCGCTACGGATCAAAAGACCCATACCATCCAAGTTGAAAAACCTGCGGCCGGTGATCCCGAAAACCGAACCCGAAGAACCCGGGGGGCCGGACCCTTCTGCCACCCTGGATTTAAGCGACGTGATCGATGACCCCGCACTGCTTGCGGATCTGGGCATGGTCTGCGGCTGGGACAGTCACCTGATCCTCCAGGACAAGGCTGCAGGAAATGTCTTTTATTACATTCCCCGGGCGTTTTTGCTCAAACGCGATGCAGACGGCTATCGGCTCAATGTTCAGTACAATACCCGGGCGGAAGCCGGACAGCCTTCCGTGATGGTCACTGCGGAACTCCAGGCACCGCATCTGCCGGGGGACGTCCATTTGCTGAAATCAATCCTGCGCCAGGCATTTGGGCTCAAGCCCACGGATTCCCTCACAATCAAAGCATTGCCCGGTCTTGGGGCAACAGCGGATCTGCAGGCACTGACAACCGGCCTGGCCCTGCCGGCCGAACGAATTCACCTGAATCCGCCGGCACATCTAAAACAGGTTTTCAGGCTTACCCTTTCGCTGACACAGGACGAAACAGAGGAAGTCCTGGCCCAGATCGCCCATGACGGCCTGGTTGGAACCCTGAAAGTGGCAGTTGCGCAAACCCGGATTCCGATTCCCATCCGTATCCGGTATTCGCAGTTTTCCGGCACCCGGCTGGAAGGATTTGATGCATGGGCCAACGGACAGGGCATTGCATCCCTTGAAAACATAACAGACTTTCCGGTGACGCTCGAGGCAATCAATGCCTACCGCCTGAAAAACGGCAAGCTCGAAAGGATTTCCAAGAAACTCAAGCCAGTGCGCATTGACCCGGGGACCGGCAGGCCCTTGAAACTGCCTCCGGCTGAAAAGCTTCTGGGAAACAATCGTATGGTGAGCTGGATGGTACTTGACATAGACGGCAGTTGTGCAGACTGCCTGGATACAATCGATCGCCGCATCCGCAAAGGTGTGGCGCTGGCCCCGGGCAGCCGGATTCATATGGAGGCCATCCCCGGGCTGTTTGATGAATTCAGCGTATACAAATTAATTGTCCATGTCCAGTCCCCGTATTTTACCGCACAGGCGTCAACGGTGCAGAAAAAGGAGATCACGCTGACCGCTGACAACAACGTCAGCGAAAATCTCATGGTTTATGTGCCCTCAGACAAAGGCGCCGATCCCCTGTTGTACAAATACCGCATCGAAGCCGTCACGCAGAGCGGGCAAACCCGGATGGCCCCCCAATGGGAGGACGCCAGAAAACTGACCCAGTTTTTCGGATCCAGCCAACTGGAAGTGTTGTTCAATGGTGCCACCGACTAGCGCGGAGACGGAAATGTGAAAACGCCACCCATGAAATATCTGCTGCTGTCGGCCATACTGGTGCTGTGCAGCAGCGCTGTCTGCCGGGCCACACCCGATCTGGATCGCTTCACAGACATTGAAGGCGTGCGGATATACCAGGATCACGAGAATCCTTCCAAATGGTATATGATGCCGGCCCGGCCCCTGCTGGACAAACGGGCCGACGGTACGCCGGACTATGGACTGACCCTGTACCGCTACCTTGGACGCAAAGGCACGAGCGATTCAGGCGACTTTTGGGTGCGGGGGATTCTCACATTCGGCATTGAACGCTCGCGCAAATCCGAAATTTCCACAAAAATCCGCAAAGAACTCCGCACCAGGGGTATCGGCTCGCCCAGAACAAAAACCATGCCGGTTTCAGAAACCCGGATTTCCCTGATGTTTGCAGATGAACAAGATTCCCGGTCCTTTTCCACCCGGTGGAAAGGCGGCACCCTGGTGCTGCCCCTGAATGCCCGGCTCGCCGAAATTCTGTGGGATGCCGTCACAGCCGGACAGACCCAGGTGAGCCTGGCCATTGATGAGACCCTTGCGGGGGTGCGCAAAACCGAAAATCAATGGGCGCCTGCTTCCACCACACAAACCTGGGTCGTGCCGATTGAAATGGACATGAACGCCCATCCGGCCCATTTCCGGCGCATGGATCTCGGCGCGCGGATGAAAGTGGGATATACCGGCCTGGACGTTTTCTGTTTTGACTTCCTGGAAAACCTGGAAGAAGACCTGTACGCCAAGATCGTGGAAGTGGCCATCCCCACGGCCGGCAGGGATCTGGTGGAAACCCTGACATTCCGGAACAATGGCGATTACCGGCGCCGCATTGAGTTCAAGCTGGCCAAAGACCTGGACCGGCCTTACCGATACCGGATTTCCCGGATTTACAAAGACGGCAGCAAGAAAACCGGCAGGTGGCAAAAAAAAAGCGGGGAAGCCCTGCTGGATATCACCGCCTATAAAAATAAGGCGGATGCGGCCGAAAAAACCGGTCAGGCATCTGAGCATCCATGATTTGTTAGAAAGGAGGCGTGTAAAGTGTCTGTTTTCCGAAAACTGCTTTTGATGGCATTGCCGGCTTTTTTCCTGTTTACGGGGATCACGACCGTCCCGGCAGCGGCACAGGAAATCCTGCTGGATCAAATGGAAAAATGTGCGGACCTGATCTGCTACCCTGACGCAAAGGCACCGGATCGATTCTACTATCTGCCGGACCAGCCCGGGCTCGCCTACAAAAACGGCAGACCCCAGTTTTCGTTTCTCAAGTACGCACGGACGCATGAAACAGGCAAGGCCGGTACAGGACGCGCCAGGGGCGGCGGAATTGTGCATTTCCTGGTGACTTACGGGGTCTCCCAGGATCGAGTCCGGGAGGCCGAAAAGGATCTGCAGCAGCGGCATCCTGAGGCAAGCCTCGCAGGTCCGGTAGTTTATCGCAAAGGCAGCTTTGCCCTGATTACTTCATTTCAGCAAGGACAGGACCGGACCACGCGTACGGTGGCCGTGGGCAAAGCCCCCTTGATGGAAGGACAGAAAACCGCCGTGTCCATGGCCCTGACCCGGGAAGGTGCAGAGCTTTTGTGGGAAAGCTTCCAAAGCGACACGCCGGATATCTCCCTGGTGTTTGACATGGAATTCGCCGGTATCCGGCAGCCCTATGAGGCCACCCTGGAGGCGGACTGGAATAGGGTCAGCAAGCACGACCGCCTCAAGGCCGGGTTCAAGTATAAATGGTTCGGGGCTGACGTGGACATGCTTTTCCAGGAGCTGCGCCAGACAGGCGCCATTAAGATCACCACAAAGGGCGAAAATCAAAACATGGACAAAATCCTGCAAAGCGCCAATGAAAAGCTGCTCAAGGTAATGTTTGACCCGGCGCCTGCAGACGCCCTGGCCCAGGCTTCTGAAGACAAGGACAGTTACGGGAGTTTAAACCAGGCGGTAAAACTTCTGAAAAACGCTGCAAGTGCCAAGGCCAGCGGCTCAGACAAAAAGACATCCAAGAAAAACGCAGGCGGGGACAGAAATATCTGGAACACTGTTTTAAGCACCCTTTTTCCGCGGGCCTATGCAGAATCCGGAACGCTTTCAGAGGAAACCCAGGCGGAAATTACGGCCATGGAAGAAGCGGCTTTCCAGCTGGACCCCGGCTATGCCTATAACCTGGCCAGAGAGCGCTACGAAAAGGCGCGAAAAGGCGGATTCAAAGTTGAGGATACCCGGGCCGCCCTGGAAACCTATGAAGAATACCGGGAAAAGCACAATCCCACGGGGAGCCGCGCCGAGGAGGTCAACGGACGCATCCGAATGCTTGGCAAGCGTCTCGAAACAAAAACAGAAAGCTCTGCAGTAGAAGAAGCCATAGAAACCATTCCCTCTATTGAATCCTCAGAACAAAAGCCGGAAAAAGTCCAGTCTGACAGCTTTTCGGGCGCCTCCTCAAAACCAGGCTCTTCCGCAAAAGAAGAAAGCACGGCGGATGCAGACAAAAATGCCGGCAGTCCAAATCCATCGATGAAAAAATCTGCATCCGGCCCGAGCGGAGAGGCGAAAGCAGGGAACGCCAAATCTGAAAAATCCGAAAAGAATCGCAAAAAAGCCACGACTGCCCAAAAGAACCGTTCAAACGGGTTTCCGGGATTTTCCCTGGTGGCCTCCTATCAGATGAAGCGGATCAAGCGCTCCGGGAAAATGGTCTATCACATGAACCACTACCGCACGGAAAACCAGGCCTTTGCCATGGCCGAAAACATCGGCCCGATTTATCGGAAATACGGCAACGACCCCCGGGTGTTTCGCGCTGTGACCATTGACGATCCGGTTTTCAAGCAGCGGGAAATCCTGGTGACCTTAGACGGCCAGGATGCGGCCACATTTACCCGGTACATGAACTTTGTCACCGTGAAAATGAAAAAACGTCACCAGGCTGGCGATGTGACCACCGCAGAAGTGGTGATTACACCCGAGACATTTACGGAATCAGGCAACCATTTCTCCATGACCTACGGGTGGAAAAACGACAGCGACCGCAGTGCCTGGCTGGATTACCAATACCAGGCCATCTGGTCCTTCCACGGCGGAATGCAGATCCGGATGCCGTGGAAAGCCACTGACGCGCCCATGCTGGCGCTGGCACCCCCACATCACTACAGGACGATTTCCATTGAGGGCGACGGCGGCCGCCTGACAGGGGCGGATGTGCGGCACGGCGTCATCACTGTGAAATGCCGGATCAAAGATCATTATGTCACCCGGCAGGCCACCATACGGAATAAAGGCCCGGCACCTTCCCTGATCTTAGACATTCCGGAGGATCCGGACAACCCGGAGACCCGGGTGAACATCACCTGGTACCTGACAGAAAACCGGAAAATCTCATCAGCAGAAAAAAAGCTGGAAGGGGATATCATCTACTGGGACGAGCTTCCCGGGGGAG
Source organism: uncultured Desulfobacteraceae bacterium (assembly GCA_964613595.1). Lineage (GTDB taxonomy): Bacteria > Desulfobacterota > Desulfobacteria > Desulfobacterales > Desulfosalsimonadaceae > Desulfosalsimonas. The sequence continues at coordinate 7,087 of CAZTHW010000064.1, forward strand.
GGGTTTAAAAAATGGCGGATTTCAAAAGACTCGCAATTGCGGCAATCTGCTTTTTTCTTGTTGCGGCCGGCGCACCGGCATGGGGGCTGGTCAATTACGAGGCCGGGCAGATGGAGATAAACGGGGTTTTATTGCTCCAGGATGCCGGGGATCCGGATGTGTATTATTACCTGCCGACCGTGCCCAGGGTATCTGAAAAAAAAGACGGCGCCCTGGAAATCTCCCTGGTAAAGTTTATCGATCCGGAAGGCGACACCAGCGGCGGGCTGCTGCACATGCTGGTGAGCTTTTCGCTGCCCGCAGATGAGCGCGATTCACTTGAAAAAGCCCTGAAACAGAAAAACGGCAAAGCCCGGCTGGCCGGTCCGGTACCACTGAACCAGGATGAAGAAGGCAGCTTTTCCATTATTTCGGGCACGCTCTCAAACGAGGGATTTACCCGCAGTCTGATCAACAGCGGCCGCGCACCGGTCACACCGGGCTCAAAGGCCGCGGTTGCCGCTACCCTGTCTCCCCACGGGGCAACACTGCTCTGGGAGTCGCTGAACAAACCCACCTCTGATGTCTCAGTGGCGCTGCGCACATATTACGAAGCCGCCCTGCCCTCTTTTGAGGCCAAAATCAGTGCGGATGTCAGTACCGTTTATGAACATTTCTCGCAGGTCATCAACCGGCAGGAAAACTACACCAAGCGCCAGCTCCGGGATATCACGGATGAACTGGTCCGCACCGGGGTAATCAACGTGGAGATTTTTGACCGGCTTCCCGAGGACGCAGCCAACAAAGCCATGCAGAGCCTGGTGGATCTGGCCACTACAAAACTGACGGAAATTATTTTTGACCAGAAAACCGGATTTACGGCCATTCCGGAAAAGGAAGAAGCCGTGGAATCCGGACAGCTCAAGGGCCGCCAGAAAAAGGGCTGGCTGGCCAAGTTGTTTACCGGTTCCGGCAACCAGAAGTATTACACGGACAATCAGTATGTGATCAAAGAACGCACGGACATCAACCGGGCCTCGTTTAATATTCACTTAAACCGCCGGGCGGTGATCCGCGTACCGGTGGACACCGCAGGAAACATCTCCGGGCTTTACCGGGAATTCAAGGACAACCCGGAAATGTTTCGCGTGGTGAATCTGGCGGATCCGGCCTTTGAGAAACGGGACGTGTTTTTCCGCATTGACGGGGATTTTGCCGGGGTTTTTGAGGATATCATGAATTTTGCCGGGGTTTCCGTGCTGAAAAAATACGGTGATCACAAGGACGCCACCGGCGAACTGATATTTACGCGGGAAGACATCCGGGAAGGCCGCCTGAGCAAATCCTGGCGCTATGCCCGGCTCGGGGAAAAAGACGAAAACTGGCTGAATTACGGCTATCGCACCACCTGGAGCATCAAGGGCCAGCACAAGATCAGGCATCCCGAGAACGAGGGGGAATGGAACAAAAGCAGCGACCCCATTGTCACCATTGCCCCGCCCCTTGACCGCACGGACCTGGAGCTGGATGCGGACCGATTCCTGTTTGAAGATGCCGGCATCCGCAGTGCCACCATGGAGGTCCGGTACCCGGTTTTCCACAGGCAAGTCACAAAACGCCTGGCTGTAATGCGGGTTACCGACGGGGAATCGGTCTCCCGGCATGTGCTTTTCCATGACCCCGGAGAGACGATCGAATACCGGGTCAACTGGTACCCGTCCGGATCGCAGCCGATCAAAGGCGACTGGCAGAGGCTGCATGAAACCTATCTGGTTCTGGTGCCGCCGGCGCCATAACCATGCGGCCGCAGTTCAAAAGACATCAAGGAGGGAAAAATGCAGAAACCATGGAAGCGGGCAGGATATATCGCGGCGCTGATTGTTCTGGCCGCCGCTGCACAGACCTGGGCCGGGCCCAAAATCACGCCGGGCCAAAATCTCGAGCATGCCCGGAAATTCAAACCCATGACGATCCGACCGACTGTGACGGTGCCTTCATCCGAGACCGCCCGGGAGGTGGGCGGGATTCAGTACGGCCGCCACATCGACGTAAAGCTCAAAGACGGCACTACCGTTCGGTGTTTTCCCGCAGCCGTCCGCAATCCGGAAAAAACCAGCAAGACCTATTACTATCTTCCGGCCAATCCGCACGTGTCCAGGCATCCGGACGGCACCCCGAAATTCTCCCTGATCCGGTTTGTCACGGATAAAACCAAGGAAGAAGGCGGGGCCGAGGGTGCGGTGCTGCATTTTCTGGCTGAATACGGGCTGAGCAAGGCCCAGCAGCAGGAAACCGAAAAACTGCTGAAAAAAAGGATCAAGGGCGCTCATCTAAAAGGCGCGGTTCCCCTGGAAATCGGCGCCGAGGGCAACAGTTTCAACGTAATTTCCGCTGTTCTGGGAGACGAGGAATTTACCTCCACCCTGATCACCAGCGGCAAAGCCCCGGTCATGGAAGGCCAGCAGGTAGCGGTTGCCGCCCGCCTGGACGCCTACGGGGCCACGCTTCTGGCAGAGAGCTTCAAGCAGCCCACATCCCAGGTTTCCGTGGTTTTCGACCTGAAATACGTGGTCAAACTGCCGGCATACGATGTGGAAGTGGTCATGGATTTTGACAGGTTCCATGAAATCGAGTCAGAATATTCCCATGAACGGAAGAAAACCGTAAAAACGCGCAAATACTGGGATCCCAAATGGTACAATCCGCTGAATACCAGCACCAAAAAAAGCACCATGCTTACCGAAGAAGAGCGCTCCCAGGCAGTGAAGTTTTTGCAGGAAACCGGTGCGGTGACCTTTAATTATATCCAGCACGTGCCGGAAAGCGACAAGGAGATTGTGGAAAGCGGGCTGCACAAACTCGTTCTGGAAGCGTTTTTTGACACGCAAACCCGCCTGGGACAACCCGCGGCAGAGGAACTGTTATCCGACAACGAAGAAGATGAGGATGCAGAAGCAATTGCGGAAAGACGCAAACAGGCCGCAAAACACAACAATTACAGCTACAAGGTTTTCCAGCGAAAAGAAACGCATGCAAAATCCACGCAGAGGCTCAACCTGAAGAAGGTCATGGCCAGGTATGAACACTATACCATGACCGGCAACGTGGGGGCCTGGTATGAAAAATACAAGGACAATCCAAAGCTGGTCACTGAAGTCAACCTGGATGATCCGTTTTTCCAGCGCCGGGAGATGCGCTTTGTTATTGATAACGAAGCCTATGACATATTCAATGAAATGGTCAATTACGCCACCGTGCAGGTGCGGGTGCCCCGAAAGGACCAGCGGCCGTTTATCGATGAGCTCACCATTGACCAGAAATACCTGGAAACCAACGGGCAGACCGCCACCCTGACCTACGCGCGTATGGGCGATGACGCCCAGACCTACGACTATGCCGTGCAATGGAGCCTGCGGGGCGGCCATCTTTATCCACCGGAGCCCCAATGGTCCGAGGGCGAGCTCATGGCCGTCACCCTGGCCGCGCCGGTGCGCCCCCGCACCCTGGAAGCTGAAGCCGATCTGGCGGAAATGGAAAGACTGGGAATCGTGCGGGCCCTCGTGGAACTCCGGTATCGCCAGTTCGGCCGGCAGCGCACTGACAGCCGCGCCCTGGCGCTTTCCCCGGCCGTGGGCGAACCCCTGGTCAACAAGGTCATCTACCAGGATGCCGGCAGGGACGCGCTTTCATACCGGGTAACCTACTATCACAAAAAACTGGGCAAAATCACCCAGGAAAACTGGCAGCCGGTGGCTGGCAATTATATTTACTGCGCCCCCTCGGAAACCGTCCTGGAAAAAATCAAATCTTCCACGGGCCTTTGACGGCCCCGGAAAAAACAGAGGAGAAAACAGAGGAGAAAACATGAAAAAAAACCTGATGTACCTGTTATGCTGCGTATTGCTTGTGTTCTCATTCGGATGCGGCGGGAAATACAGCGATGCCATGGAAGTGCAGGAGGATTTTATCAGCCTGGCCGGCAATTATGTTGCGGCCATGGATTCGGCAGACACAGCTGATGAAGTAGCTGCCGCCATGAACGATTACGCAGCCGGACTCGAGGAAATGGCCCCGCGCGTCCGGGAAATCAATAAAAAATATCCTGAACTCAAAAATCCGGACCAGCAGCCCGAACAATTCAGGCAAACCGCCAAAGAACATGAGGCGGTGATGCAGAAAGTCGGCAAAAGCTTTATGAAAGCCATGCCTTATATGGGCGACCCGGAAGTTCAGAAGGCCCAGCAGCGCATTACACTGGCCATGCAGAGCATGGGCGGCAAATAAACCATCTCCGCTGATACGGTCCCTGCCGGACAGTCGCACCCAGCGCCGGCAGGGGCCGGCAGCAACGCCTTGCATTTCCTCCGTGCTCTTCTTATTGTTTATAAATTAAAGGATACGAAAGATTACGGAGGAATTGGAAATGAAATGCCAGAAATGCGGTGCTGAAATCAACTCAGATGAGGCCATGGAAGCCCGCGGTCAGACCGTGTGCGAGGACTGTTACATCGACCTTGCGGCAAAGCCCAGGGCATGTGATCCGTGGGCCGTGTATAGCGCCAAAAACCTGCCTTCTTCCGGCGACAGGGTAAATAAACAGCAATCTGCCATTATCGATTATCTGAAAAAAAACGGCCCCACGCCGCCGGAAAAACTATCAGCCGATCTGGGCATGAGCCTGGATGATTTCGAGCGGGAAATGGCGCCTTTGCGCCACATGGAAAAGGTGGGCGCCCGGCTGGAGGAAGGCCGTAAAGTGATCTGCCTGTGGTAAAGGGAAACCTACGGGGGGCTATATGATCCGACCGGCAGCCGGTTTTTACCTAAATTGAGCGATTTTCAAGTTTGCCGCAGATACAAGGAAGATGCAG
>CAZTHW010000065.1:0-11830 GCA_964613595.1 uncultured Desulfobacteraceae bacterium
TTCAAATTTTAACACCTGAAAAAGACTTAATTCCTTAAAAAAATTTAAAATATTAATCCGTGTAAAAAATTGGAACGCTCATTTTAGGTGTAATAAATATCGCCCCGGCTGGATAAACAGCTTTTCCCGAAGCCATAAAAATTATAAAAAGTCAATTTCTGCTTGACCCGCCGGAGAAATTTTAATACAAATAGAACTGCTTTTTACTCCTTTATCCGCCTGCGGTTTTATAAAAATTATTTCCCCTTTTTTGATACCCGACCTCCTGCCCGCGACAGAAAAACCAAATTAAACTATAATAACAATAAGTTATATACAAACCAGTCATATCAGGTCCAAACGGCCATACGAGTGAAAAATAATATTCACAAGTGAACTGCACGATGCCTTTATAAGGAGGAAGGGAAATGATACGGAAGACCACCACTGCAGCGATAATCGTTTTTTGCGGAATAATGCTGGCAGCATGCTTCCAGGCGGCGGCAGCCGCTGGTAAAGACTGGAAGCTCGAGGAGGAAAAAGACGGCATTAAAAGCTACTCCCGGGTCGTGGAAAACTCGAAATATCACGCCTTTAAAGCAACCACCACCATTGATGCAACCTTGGCGCAAATCGGGGCTGTCCTTCGGGATGTGCCCAGTTACCCCGAATGGATGGCAAGGGTAAAGCATGCAGAAGTTCTCAAACGATATTCTCCAAATGATATGAATGTTTACCTGATATTGAATTTTCCCTGGCCCACCAGCGACCGCGATGCCGTGGCAACTGCAAAGACCGAGATCAGCGGCGATCTGCCGGGCACCATCACCACCACCCGGATCATGGAGGATACGGAGGTCCCTGAAAAAGACGGCCTGGTCCGGGTGCCGGCCATGCTGCAGCAATATATCATGAGCTTCAAGGAAATGAAGAAAACCGAGATCACCTTTTCGATTTTTCTGGAAGCCGGCGGCAATCTGCCGGCCATGACGGTTAACCCGTCACTGGAAAGCGTTCCGCATGAATCGCTGAAAAACCTGAAGGATTTTGTAAAAAAAGACCAATACAAAGATGCCAATCCCTTCAACCCGGTGAACATGCCTGTAAGCAAGACCATTGCAGAATCGATCCTGCGCACCCGTTTCAATGATCCGCATATCATTGAAACGGTGCTGGCAGACGCCAAACTCGTGGAAATCACCCTAAACGGCGGCTTTTCCGAGGAGGGCCTGAAAGAAACCACTGCCGCCATTATGGGGGAGTACGTGAAAACCCCGTACTTTAAAGACGACATCCAGCCCCGTGAAGACACTGAGCTGCTGGCACAACTGACAACAAACAGGGAAATGCTCGATGAAATGGTTGAAGACGAGGAAATCCTGGAACTGATCCTTTCCGAGGGCGCCATGACCGGGCCGGTCATGGACGCAATGGCCCTTTTCGTAAAAGACGAAATGAATTAGCATGCCGGCCGGATCATCCAAGGTGCCGATTTAAAAATTCGAGCTGATCGCCAATGGTCTTCTTAAAATCCGGCGCTGTATATACATCAAAATGCCCCAGTGGGTAGGTTCTCAGTTCCGCCCGGGGAGCATTTCGGGCCGCCTTGATCGCGGCTGCCGGCGGGGTGGTCTGATCCGCCGCTGCCACTTGTACCAGCCATGGGACATAGAGCCCCGAAGCCAGGCGACCGGGATTGAAAAAGGGGACCGCAAGGAACACCCGGGCGGCAACTGATTCATCGACCGGCGTCTCTTCGGAGAAAAGCTTGCGGGAGGCTTCGAACTCCCCCGGAGCTGTCATGGCTGCCAGTTGCCCGGCTTTGCCGAAAGCCGGTATATAAAACGGGCTGAAACCGGTCCATGAACGAATCAAGTCGTAAACCGCGGCCAGGCCGAGCCGGATGCCCTGAACCGGGCCGGCGGCCATGGCTGCGGCAATTCCGCTCATGTGGGGCACCTGGGAAATCACAGCGGCAATGCCGCCGTCCTTAACCGCCGCCCCGACCACGTGGCCGCCGGAAAACGATGTTCCCCAAAGGATGATCCGGTCCGGGTCCACTTCCGGCAGGGATCGGGCATAGGTTATTGCGGCGTGCCAGTCCTGCTGCTGTTTTTTGATATCCAGCAACTGCCTCGGGTTGCCCGGGCTGCCCCCGAAATGCCGGTAATCAAAGACCAGCGCATGATATCCCCCATCCGCGAATTCCCGTGCATAGGCATCCAGGCGCGCCTCTTTGACGCCACAGAAGCCATGTGCCAGAATCACGCAGGGACCGGGGTGGATGTTCGGAGCTTTGAAAAACCAGCCCACGCAATTCAGATCGCCGGAATCAAACGAAATCTCCTGATACGACACGGTGTTTCCTGTCCCCCCTGTACAAAACAACGAAATTCCATCCGGAAAATTTTCATTTAAAACTGCTGAAAGTTACGGTATAATCTAAAATTTGCCTTTTTGCATGCGTTTTTGAAAAACAATGCATCTCACATCTAGACGCGGATGTCAACTCGAGTCGAAAAAATACCTGAGGATCCAAGGAGTTCTCACATATGAAGGATAAAGATCAGCTCAGCCAGTGCGCTTATTGCGACGGCAGTACATGCTATCCAGACGCCGGCATCAACGACCCGCTACCCCCGATTGAAAAGGCGCCCTCCACGTGTCCCATGCAAAATTATGAGGAAATCATCCGGGAAGGCGCCACCCATTACTACAAGCCCAATATCAAGGAGTTTGCCAGGCAGGCCTCCATACAGGAGGCCCAGTGCTATGAAATCGACGCGGATGGGCTCAGGACCCGCATACCCAGAATTGAAGAAGTAATTCAATTTGCCGGCAAATGCGGCTACCAGACCCTGGGACTGGCTTTCTGCATCGGTCTTCGCAGGGAGGCCCGAAAACTTTCCAAAATCTTCGAATCCAAGGGGTTTAACATGGCTTCCGTGTGCTGCAAGGTCGGGCGGAGCCCCAAGGAGTCACTCGGCCTGACAGGCGGGGAAAAAATCCGGGGGCCGGAGGCCATGGAGTCCATGTGCAACCCGATTGTGCAGGCCCGGCTCTTGAACCACCAGAACGTGGACCTTGCAATTTTGCTGGGGCTCTGCGTGGGGCATGACACACTTTTTTTCAAGTACTGCAATGCCCCCTGCACAGTGCTTGCCGTCAAAGACCGGGTGCTGGGTCACAACCCGCTGGCAGCGATCTATCTTTCGGACAGTCCATACTACAGCCGCTTACAGCGAACAGACCTGCGTGTCCATCCCGAGGGCGGCTGGAAAAAGGTGGATATCACGGCGGAAGAATAACACCCGCTGTCACCCGGAAAACCCGGCTGAGGCTACTGTCCCCGCCGGAGCAGCTTGCGGAGTTCGGACAGCGGGCGCGTGTTGATGATGTCATCCCGGGTCAGCCAGCCCCGGCGGGCAGCGATGATGCCGTTTCGAATCAAGTCGAGATTGTCCATGCTGTGGGCGTCGGTAGAAAGCGCGATTTTCACGCCCAGATCCGCAGCCATTTTACAATAGGAATGGGGCAGATCCAGGCGATCCGGCTGGGCGTTTAGTTCAATGACCACTTTGCGCTCTTTTGCGGCCTCGATGATTTTTTCCAGGTCGATCTCCATGGGATCGCGTGTATTGATCAGACGGGCGATGGGATGACCCAGGATATCGAAATTCGGGTTGTCCATGGCCCGGATGATGCGTTCTGTCTGCTTTTTCATGGGAAGGCGCTGCTGGTAATGCACCGAACAAACGGTCATGTCCAGTTCTCTTAAGACCGAATCGGCCAGATCCAGTCTACCATCTGCCAGAATATCGACTTCCATTGCTTTTAACAGGCAAAAGCCCTTGAGTTTTGCATTTACCTGGTCGATGTTTTCCATGTGGGCGCGCACCTGCTTTTCATTCAGGCCGCCGGCCATGGCCACTTTCTGGGAATGCTCGGTAATAGCCAGGTACTCATAGCCCAACGCCTTTGCCGCCCGGGCCATTTCCTCCAGGCTTCCGTGTCCGTCGCTGCGCCGGGTATGCGCGTGCAGATCCCCCCGGATATCGGACCGCTTGACCAGAACCGGTAACCGATTGTCCTCTGCGGCCTCGATTTCACCGAGGTTTTCCCGCAATTCCGGCTCGATGTAGACCAGGCCCGCCGATTCATAGACCGATTTTTCCGTTTTGCCGGCAATCCGCTTTTCCCCCTGGTATACCCCGTATTCGTTGATCTTATATCCCCGGTCCGTGCCCAGCTTGCGGACCGCAATATTATGCGCCTTGGAACCGGTAAAGTAATGCAGCGCTGCTCCGAAGCTCACCTGGGGCACAATCCGAAGATCCACCTGCAGGCCGCAGCGCAGGACAATACTGCTCTTGGTTCTGCCGCGGGCCAGTACCTGTTTTGTATCCTCGAAGGCCACAAATGCGGCCATCAGCTTTTCTTCATAGCCGCGAAGGCAGGTCGCCAGGACATCCAGATCCCCCACGGTCTCGCGCCCACGGCGGAAACTTCCGGCCATCCGAACCTGCCGGACGCCCTCGACCTTCCTGACGTACTTTTCCAGGGCCCTGGCAAAGGGTTCGGCATCGCTCCAGAGCATGCGACTGTCCCCGGCTTCTTCGATCCGGTCCAGGGAATCAAGAATATTCTGTTGGGATTTTTCCCCAAATCCTTTCAACTGGGTGATTTTGCCTTTAACAGCAGCCTCCTTGAGCTCTTCGAGCGTGGTCACACCCAGCTTGTGGTATATCAGGGAGATCTTGCGGGGGCCCAGTGAGGGCACCTGCAGCATATCCAGCAGGGTCAGCGGCACTTCTGCCCGGAGCTCTTCGAGCTGGCTGAGCGTGCCGGTTTCCGCAATTTCCCGGATCTTGCCCGCCATGTCCTTTCCAATGCCGCGGTATTGCGTCAGGTCCTGATTATCCGCCACCAACCGGACAATCTGCTCGGACATGGACTCGACCACACGTGCGGCTTCATGATAGGCCCGTACCCGGAACGGGTTCTCTCCCCGGATTTCCAGGAGATCGGCCACTTTTTCGAGAACGTCGCGGATTTCGTTGTTATGTATGGCCATTACACCCTCCCGGGCAGAAATTACGAAAAACCAAGCCAGGTGGTATTTTCGGATACCTGCACGCGGCCGCTGTCCACCCGGTTGGCCGGAAATTCCGGATCCGGGTAGCCGATGGCAATAGCAATAATGATGTTTTTGCCTTCATCAATCCCGGTGTATTTCCGGATCACCTCCGGATAAAAAACCCCCTGATCCTCGATGCAGGTGCCCAGTCCGTGTTCAAGCGCAACCAGGCAGATATTCTGCATCACGGCCCCGATATCCAGCAGCGGGCCGGATTCGCCCAATACGCGGTCCGTGGAGATTATAACGGCCGCCGGGGCGTCAAAGAACCGGAACCCCCGTTCCAGCCATTGCTGCCGCTTTTCCTTATCGTCGCGTTCAATTCCCATCAAAGAAAACAACTGCTTTGCCAGCCCCACCTGGCGCTGGCGGAAGACGCTGTCTTTGGGCCACAGGCCGGTGGTGTGTTCGGGACCGCCCGACTGCCCGGCCCGAAGTTTTTCAATATTTTCCCTGCAGATGTTTTCCAGCACCCGGCCGGCCACCACGGTAAACTCCCATGGCTGTGAGTTCAAGGCAGACGGTGCATAAACGGCGGTTTCAAGTATGGATTCAATTACGTCTGCAGGCACCGGATCGGTCCTGAACCCGCGAATGCTGTTTCTTTTTTTAATCGCCTCGGTAACTTTCATGGCACCCCCTTTTCATAAGGAATTGACAAACAGACACACCCGATTTCGGATGTTTTATAACACCTAAATCGAGCGTTTCAGATTTTTAAAATAGAACAGGAACAGGCAGTATATCCCGGCCCGGGATGTTTCAATGCAGGCAGCGCAATTGGATGAAATCAGGGATCAGTCAGAAATCCGGGCGGGCCAAAAGCTGCCAGGGCGCCAATATCTTCGGATGCACGCGATATCATCGCCCTTTATGTTTATCCATAAGTATCGAGGGCTTTATACGGCGTCAAGCATTTTTCACGCAATCACCGCACAGGCGACGAGGTTGGATCCCGGCGGCTTTTCCCGGAAGCCTTCAGCCTCGGCAGGCGCTGCAAAAAGCACCGGGCTTCAACGACTTTCGCAGGGCGGATCTATTTTCCTTTTGCATGCACCGGCCTTGTTTGCTATATAAACTTTTTTCAGAAAGTGTTTCAAACCTTAACAGGAGATTTTCGCATGGCCATCAGCCAGGAACTGCTCGATATTCTGGTTTGCCCCAAGTGCAAGGGCAAAATCTATCTCAATGAAAGCAAAGACGGCCTGATCTGCGACAACTGCGAACTGATCTACGAAATCCGCGACGATATACCGATAATGCTGGTGGATGAAGCCAAACCGATCTCGCAGTAATGAGCCGGCCGACCGCTCCCGCGCCCGCAAAGCTTGTCATCGGCGTCTTTACCGCCGAGCCGGACCTGGTCGTACCGGTTGCCGAACGACTCTGCAGCGACTTCGGCGGGATTGACCTGACAAGCAACTGGCTTCGGTTTGATTACACGGACTATTATACCCCGGAGATGGGCACCGGACTCCGGCGCCGCATGATGGCCTTCAAGAAATTGATCGCCCAGGATGACATCGCGGGCATCAAGCATGCCACCAATGCCATCGAATCGATATTCGCCGCTGGAGAAAACCGCCGGGTCAATATCGACCCGGGCTATTTATTGCGCGAACGATTTGTGCTGGCCACGGGAAAAAATTTTTCCCATCGCATATATATCGGCGACGGGATGTACGCAGACCTGACCCTGGTGTACCGCAAAGGCGCCTTCCGGAGTCTGCCCTGGACATACCCGGACTATGCCGCCGGGGACATGCTGGATTTTCTGCAAAGGGTCCGCAGCAAATACATTGTCGATCTGAAAAGCGCAGAAGAAAGACATCATGATTAAAAGCATGACCGCGTTTGCCGGTGCCGAGGACTCGGCCAACGGCATCACCACAACGGTTGAGATCCGCGGCTACAACAGCCGCTACCTTGATCTGGCAGTGCGGCTGCCATCGACGTACGCGAGCCTGGAAGATTTCGTCAAACAGCGGGTCAACGACACCATATCCAGGGGACGCGTCGAAGTTCGCATCGGCATTACCCCGCAGGATGCGCAAACCCGCAGCTTCACCGTCAACAAACAGCTTGCCGAAGCCTATTACAACGCCTTAAACCAGCTGCGGGATCACCTTCGTATTGAGGAACCCGTGAGCCTTTCCCATCTCACCGGTGTCAGCGGAGTTGTCGAAAGCGTTGAACCCCCCGCGGACATGGAAGCCATCCGTCAATCCCTGGAACGGAGCCTGGAACGTGCCCTGGCTTCCTTTGACGCCATGCGGACAAATGAGGGCCGGGCCATGGCCGAGGACCTGCAAAGCCGCCTGGCTTTTATCGAAAATTGCATGCAACGCATTGATCATCTCCGCCAGGGGCTGCTTGAGTATTACCAGCATCGCCTGAAAAACCGGATCCGGGAACTCACCCGGGACACGGGGGAAATCGATCCCTCGCGCATCGCCCAGGAGGCTGCATTGCTGGCCGATAAAAGCGACATCTCCGAAGAAATCACCCGGGTGCAAAGCCATGCCAAGCAATTCCGGCAGATCATGGAAGCCCAAGAGCCCGGGGGCAAGCCGCTGAACTTCCTGCTCCAGGAATTTGCCCGGGAATTCAATACCATGGGCGCCAAGGCGGCCAGCGCGGATATTTCCCACCTGGTGGTTTCCGCAAAAACCGAGCTTGAAAAGCTCCGGGAACAGGTACAAAACATCGAATAAATCTGAATTGAACCGAATAATCGCAGGAGCCTGACATGGACTACAATTTACTCCACATTGGTTTCGGCGGCGCCATCGTCGCCGAGGAGGTGATCGCCATTCTTTCGCCCAATTCCGCGCCCATGAAAAGATTAAAGGACGACGCCCGGGAGGAGAACCGACTGATTGACGCCACCCACGGCCGCCGGACCCGGTCGCTTGTTATCACCCGGACCAATCACATCATCCTTTCAGCCATGCAGGCGGAAACCATTTCCCAAAGATTCATGGCGCTGAAGGAAAAAGAAATGGAAAACCAGAAGCGCAAGGCATAAACACGGCATGGCTGCCACTGCACATACAGAAAAAGGATGCCTGTTTATCCTTTCAGCCCCATCGGGCACCGGAAAAAGCACGCTCTGCAAACGCATCCTCTCCAGGTTTCCGGACATGCGGTATTCTGTTTCCTACACCACCCGGCCGCCCAGGGCAGGCGAAACCGAGGGAGCGGACTATCATTTTATTTCCCGGGAGGAATTCGAGCGCCGGATTCGCGAAGGCAGATGGGCGGAATGGGCAGAAGTCCACGGCAATTATTACGGCACTTCAGCGGATCTGCTTGAAGCCGATCTTGCGGCCGGCCGGGATATCCTGCTGGACATCGACGTCAACGGCGCCCGCCAGATCCGGGAAAAATTCCCTGAAAGCGTTGCCGTATTCATCATGCCGCCGTCCATGGAGGCGCTGGCCCACCGGCTGGAAAAGCGCAGCAGCGAACCCCCGGAGATGATCGCAGACCGCCTGAACGCCGCGGAAAAGGAAATCGCGTGCAGCAGCGAGTACACCCATGTCATTGTCAACGATGAACTGGAAACCGCCGCAGCCGAGCTGATCGAGCTGATCGAAAGCTGCCGGGATTCCGGAAAACGCCTTTATACATAACAGATCCGGTTCTTACAGATGGGCTTGCAGGACAACAAAAAACACCAACTCCACGCGGACTTGTCGGTATTTTGAGTTCACGCAATTTTCCCAAAACCGAAATTCTCTCCGGCCGCCACCCGGTGGCTGAAGCAATGCGCGCCGGAAGGCGGCGGATCCACGAAATCTACGTAATCCGCGATCAACCGGAAAAGCGCATCGAAACAATCGCGCACGAGGCCTGCAGACTGAATATTCCCCTTACTGCCGTCACCCGGGAAGAAATCCGCAAGCTCTCCGACACGCCGCACCACCAGGATATTGCCGCGCGCACGAGCCCGTGCCCGCTTGTGGACTCCGGCTCTTTGCTCAAGAAATACAGCCGGAATCCAGAAGATGCATTTCTGCTGATTATCGACAGCATCGAGGATCCCCAGAACCTGGGCGCCCTGGTGCGAACCGCGGTATGCACCGGGGTTGCCGGCATCCTCATTCCCAGGGATCGCGCGGCCGCACCCACGCCCGCGGTTTCCCGGGCATCAGCCGGCGCACTGGAGCACGCGCCGCTCTGCATGATCACAAATCTTGCCAATTTCATGAAGGACTTGAAAAAAAATCATTTTTGGATTATCGGTCTGGATCAGCAGGGAGGCGATCCCTTGTATGATATCGATATGACCGGCCTGCGCGCCCTTGTCATCGGCGGCGAGCACAAGGGTATACGCCCCCTGGTCAAACGGCACTGCGATTTTCTGTGCCATATTCCGCAAACCGGGGCGATCAATTCGCTGAATGCCTCTGTGGCCGGCGGAATCGCAATGTACGAAGCGCTTCGCCAGCGTATGCAGAAAATGAAGTAACTATGAAAAGGAATCCGCATCAAATGAACAAAGCCGAAATCATTACAAAAAACCCGGACGGAAAGCTCAACGTGCCCGATCATGTCGTTATTCCGTTTATTGAAGGCGACGGCACCGGCCCGGACATATGGAAAGCCACCAGAACGGTCATAGACGGGGCCGTGGAGAATGTCTACGGCGGCAAGCGCCGGATCGAATGGAAGGAAGTGGACGCCGGTGAAAAGGGATACAAGAAAACCGGCCAATGGCTGCCCCGCCAGGCCCTGGACACCATCCGACAGCACATGGTGGCCATCAAGGGGCCGCTGACTACACCCGTGGGAAAGGGCATCCGCAGCTTAAACGTGACCATCCGCCAGGAACTCGATCTGTATGCCTGCGTGCGGCCCGTAAAATACGTTCCCGGCGTACCCAGCCCCATGAAGCACCCGGAGAACATCAACATGGTCATATTCCGGGAAAATACAGAGGACGTCTATGCCGGCATCGAATGGCAGGCCGGCAGCCCGGAGGCCGAAAAAGTGGCGGATTTTCTGCGCAGCGAAATGCATGCGGCGCTGCCCGAAGGCGCGGGCATCGGCATCAAGCCCATCAGCGCGAAAAACACAAAACGCCTGGTGGCCAGCGCGATCACCTATGCCATTGACAACGGCTATCCCAGCGTGACCCTGATGCACAAGGGCAACATCATGAAATACACCGAAGGCGCCTTCTGCACATGGGGCTACGAAGTGGCAAAGGAACGCTTCGCCGACGTGACCGTCACGGAAGACGAGGTGTACAGCCAATACAACGGCAAACCGCCGGCGGGCAAAATCGTGATCAAGGACCGGATCGCGGATATGCTCTTCCAGCAGGTTCTGCTGAGACCGGAGGAATTCGGGGTGATTGCCACCCCCAACCTGAACGGGGATTATATCTCCGATGCCCTGGCCGCCCAGGTCGGCGGGCTCGGCATGGCACCCGGGGCCAATATCGGCGACCAGTGTGCGGTTTTCGAGGCTACCCATGGAACTGCGCCGAAATATGCCGGACTTGACAAGGTTAACCCGAGTTCCCTGATTCTCTCGGGGGCCATGATGCTGGATTACATGGGCTGGGATCAGGCTGCCGAGCGCGTCCGGCAATGCCTTGCTGAAACCGTGAAATGCGGCAACGTGACCTATGACCTGGCCAGACAGATACAGGGCAGCTGCGAGGTGTGCTGCTCGGAATTCGGAAATGCCATCGTGGAGGGCATCTGCCGGCTGGAAGATGCTCGCTGAAGCTGGTGTGCGGCTGCGGCAATCCGTATCCGATGCCCTGTTTCCAAAAACCTGTTATGCCTGCGGCAATTTCATACCCGTTGAACGGCGGGCACCTGGGGCCAATCCGGCTGACCTGGCGGGCATGTCGCCAAAAGCCGCATTTTACCGGGTCATGCACCCGTATTTGTGCCCTGCCTGCATGACCGACTATGCCCCCGTGGGCACCCCGTTATGCACCAGGTGCGGAGAACCCTTTGGAAGCCGGGCGGATGGCGATCACCTGTGCGGCGACTGCATCACCCGCAATAAGCACTTTTCCCGCGCCCGGGCCTGCGCCGTATACGACGGCGCCCTGCTGCATCTCATCCATGCATACAAGTACAAGCGCAGAATCGGGCTTGCAAAACCGTTCGGCCTTCTGATGTATCTCGAATTCATGCGGCACTACAGCGATGCGGACATCGACACCGTGGCCGCCGTACCCCTTCACCAAAGACGCCTTCGCAGCCGGGGCTATAACCAGGCGTTTCTCATGGTCCGCCGCTGGCCGCAACTGTTACGAAAAAACGGGCAATTGCCCGCTGCCGGGTTCCGCATTGATGCCGATATACTCATTCGCCGGAAAAACACCGCCACCCAGACCGGCCTGAACCGCCGAACGCGCATCAAGAACATGAAAAACGCATTTGTCGTCAAGCATCCGGACCGGGTCGCCGGAAAGAACGTGCTTTTGGTCGATGACGTCTATACTACCGGCTCGACCGCGGAGGAATGCGCCCGCATGCTTGTGCGGGCCGGCGCGGCAGGCGTTTTTGTGCTGACCCTTGCGCGGGCCGTATGATGCGTTTATAATGTCTTTTTTACATTTTATACAGCGTTTGGCGGTTTCGTAAAAAGCGGTTTATCCCGCCGGGGCCGTATTTTTGCAACAAAGGAGATCCGTAAGCACCTTGGCTGATCGTCGGCGCGAAAAAGGAGTTTCCTCGCTCCAGG
>CAZTHW010000066.1:0-11722 GCA_964613595.1 uncultured Desulfobacteraceae bacterium
AATATCTTATTGATATTTCATGCTTTGGATGTTATCGAAAAAGAGCCACACCCAATTTTAACTTCAGGCTGGACTTCTTGAAACCGTCATATGCTATAAAATATTTGGGAAACGATTATGCTAGCCTTCAATATATAACTAACTGTAATCTTAGTACTTTTATTTTTCATGGACAAAAGATGCGATCCGTTGTTTTTTATGTTAAATTGAACCGCGAAAATCGGTGTTAAACAGACCTAAATTGAGCATTCCAGGCATGTTTACTGATCAAGGATTTTTCGGACCTTCAGTGCCAATTCTTTTACCGTAAACGGCTTTTCGATGAAATTTACACCTTCATCAATTACACCGTGATGCGCGATCACATCATTCGTATAACCGGACATGTAGAGCACCAGGATATCCGGATAAATTGCTGCAACTTTCTCAAACAGTTCCCGGCCGTTCATATGAGGCATAATCAGGTCCGTAAGAAGGAGATGGACCTTTCCTTCATGGCGGAGAAGTTTAGAAGTGGCGTCCTCGCCGTTTTCCGCTGTTAGCACCGAGTATCCATAGTGCATCAGTGCAGTTGAAGCAAACTTTCTCACATGCTGATCGTCTTCAACAAGCAGAATCGTCTCCTTTCCGCGGACCACGGATGGTTTTTGCTGTTTATCGTGCGCCTTGGCCGGGGAACTTGTGGACACTGGCAGGTAAACTTTAATGGTTGTACCCATTCCAGGTTCGCTATAGGCCCAGATGTTTCCGCCGTGCTGCTTGATGATGCCATATGCGGTGGACATCCCAAGCCCGGTTCCCTTGCCTTTTTCCTTGGTTGTAAAGAACGGTTCAAAAAGAAGGCCCATAGTATACCCATCCATGCCGGTGCCGGTATCACTGATCGCCAACTTGACATAGGACCCTGGCGTTACGCCTTTCTTCTGTTTTGCATAGCTGTCGTCCAGTTTTACTTCAGCGGTTTCAATGCCTAATCTGCCGCCGTTGGGCATAGCATCCTGGGCATTGACGGCAAGGTTCATGATGACCTGCTCCAGTTGTCCAAGATCCCCAGTGATCAACGGAAGCGAGCTGCTCAGCCGCATTTCGATTTCGATATCCTCACGCAGCGTCCGGCTGAGCAGTTTTTTGAAATTCTGCACCAGATCGTTAAGGTAAATACTCTGAAATTGGAGCGGCTGCTTGCGGCCAAACGCAAGCAGCTGCCGAACCAGTACCTGCGCGCGTTTACCGGCGTTGACAATTTCCTTCAAAGACTCGTACCGGGGGTCGTCTGCGGAGGTTTCCTCCATGCAAATTTCGCCAAAGCCGAGAATGGGAGACAGAAGGTTGTTTAGGTCATGGGCCACCCCGCCGGCAAGCCGTCCAATGGACTCCATTTTCTGCGCCTGGTAAAGCTGCTCCTCGATCTTTAGCTGTTCGGTAACATCGCGTTTTACAGCCACATAGTTGATAATCTGATCCTCGGGATCACGTACCGGCGTAATCACCGCTTCTTCGGTATATAATGTGCCGTTTTTTCTCTTGTTGATGAATCGGCCATGCCAGTCCTCTCCCCTGCATAGCCTTTGCCAGAGTTCTCTATAAAAAGCCTCGTCCTGTTCTCCGCTTTTGAGTATACGCGGATTTTGGCCAAGCGCTTCTTCACGCGTATAGCCGGTGACTTTTTCAAACGCCGGGTTGATAAACTGAATCGTGCCTTCTGTATCAGTAATCACAATGACTTCAGTCGTTTGTTCTATGGCCGACATCAGGCGCTCCTGTTCAGTTTCCGCATGTTTACGCGCAGTGATGTCGGTTGCAAAGCCTTCTATCAAAAACACGTCACTCTCCTCGGCGAAAATCGCTACAGCGTTCATGCTGAGCCATATATGCGCGCCGTCTGTTTTTTGCGCCTGGTACTCAAAGTTTTCAACATATCCGTTTTCTTTTAAAAATTTGAGAAGCTGCTTTCTTCTTTCAGGGCGAATGTAAAGTTGTCCGCCCAGATCGTTAAAATGCGCAAGGGCCTCTTCGGGTGACCGAAAACCCAGAATATTGGCCATTGCGTGATTTGCCAAAATTGCTTTGCCGTTCGAATCCGTCCGAAAAATGCCAACCGGCGCGTTATCAAAAAGGTTTCTATATTTTTTTTCGCTTTCCTGGTATGCCTCTTCAGCCTGTCTGCGCTCGGTGATATCCTGTGAAACGATTTGAACCTGGTCAAATTGTCCCAGAGTGCCTGGCAATGGCTGAACCTCTGAAAAAAGCCGGTATTTGCCTTTTGGAAACAACACTTCGTCTTCACAATAAGCCGGTTCGCCGGTTTCAATGATCCGGCAAATGCGAGCCACGTATTCATCACCGCCCTCAGGGTGGATAGCGTTAAAGGATTTCCCGATCAAGTCAGCCGGCTGAAGGCCAAACAAGGAGGCCGCCTTTCTGTTGGCCATCTGACAGACACCCTTCTGGTCAAACACGGATACCATAAGGCTTGTATTCTCAAACAACAGCCGGTATTTCTCTTCGCTCTTTTGCAGCGCCTGGGCTGCCTGCCTCTGTGCTAGTCCCACTGCCAGGCTTCCCGCCAGCCTTTCTAACAATTGGATTTGGGACTGGTCGAAACGATTGGAATAAATATCGTTGACATGGAGCAGTCCAAGCGTTTCCCCTCCGTGACGAAGCGGGATTAGTGCCACAGACTCATATCCCTCCCCGTTGCATCGATTCCGGGTCCTGGCCTGGCGGGCTTCTTCGTTGGAGGATGCCAGAAGCGCGGTAGTACTATTAGTCCAAAAACTGCCGTTTTCTGTAAAAAAAGGTAAATTCGGGTCGAAGCGGCCTCTGATCACGTTGCCGCACATGCATTCAAGCACAGGGTTTCCCCTGGTGTCGCAGACGAATTCTCCATCGGCGTCCACTTCACACAGACTGTTTTCCGCTAAAACAAATTCCTCGGGAAAACCGCGCGTTTCAAAATAGGGATAGTCCCCTCCCTCACAAAGGCGTATCCCTACTGCCTCGCAGCCTGACCAGGCTTGCATGAGGGAGGTAATTTCGCTCATGAGTTCATGCAGGCTGTTGCTGCTGTTGAGCAGCCGGAGAACTTCAATAATAATATTCTGTTCGGATTGGGTAATTTTTCTCTCTGTGATGTCCCTTACAAAAGCGTGGAACCGACCGGAATCAAAGGGAAGGTAGCTGCTGCTGACCTCGACGTCGATCAGGCTGCCGTCCCGGCGCTGGTGTCGTGTTTCAAAAAGCCCGTAACCAGCTTTTCGCAACTTCTCGATGTGCTTTGCTGTTTGCTGATCATTTTCATTTACGTCAATGTCGCTGACATTTAGATGACTCATTTCTTCCTGGGTATAACCAAGCATTTTTGCAGCAGCCGGGTTGGCTTCAAGGATCCAGCCGTCGGCATCCACAACCCAAAAGCCGTCAATGGAGGTTTTCAAAATCTGGGCATATTCTGTGTCTTTTCGCAAACGCTCTGTAATGTCGCGAGCGACACTCAGTATGGAAGGGGTGCCTTCATACATGATTCTGCGGCTATTTATCTCCACTGGAAATTGCTCACCATTCTTGCACCGGTGGACAGTCTCGAATACTAAATCTTCATCTTGCTTGATAAGTTGAATCCGATTTGATGCATTCCATGCATGTTCACCTTGAACATCAATGTCCATAGGTGACATCTGAAGCATTTCACTGCGGGTATAGCCAAGACGGCTGCAGGCGATTTCATTCACATCCAAAAACCGTCCATCCATATCATGAATGAAAACGGCATCATTGATATGATACAAAAACTCCCGAAATTTCTGATTGCTTTGAGGAAGTGCGCTCTCGGTGTTTTTTCGGTCCGCAATATCCGCCAGAGTTCCTTGAACCCCCATTATCACGCCTTCTTCATAAACGGGTTTGGCTTTGTTTTCGCACCATGTGGTATTATTTTCCCTGGTCATGTATCGGTGCTCTATGACCATATCCTTCCCGGACAGAACCTTTGTAAAGCTTCGTTCCAGAATGAATTTTTCCTCAGCTGGCAGAAAAGTCCCAAAGTTGCGACCAACAATATCTTCAAAATGAAATCCGGATAATCCTTTCACATTGGGGGAGATATAGGTCACTGTAAAATTTTGATCCAATGTGTAGATGACATCATTTAGATTTTCCATCAGGCGTCGGTATTTTTTGTTTTCATCTTGTAATGCTTTTATTCGTTGTTCCGAGTCTTTGCGGGAATACTTTTCGCTCATGGAAATCTCCGGGGCGTGGAATTATAAGACAGAGTCCCTCTGCCATGATATAGGTATCAGGATAGAGACCTATGGGTCTTCTAATCTCGGCGTTTTTTTAGGTTCCTTAAAATATGTATCGGGCAATACCTGCGGATATTTAATCAATAAAAGAAATTTCGTTTCTTTGTGGGCATTTTTTCAAGCTGCCCAAGACAGAAAAAAAGTGTTCTTTGACAATTGAAAAAACCGGAATTGAAAAATGGCTTTCAGAGCCTTCTGCGTGACCCGGCGGTCGGGTTGGATTTTAATTTGAACTTGTTTGTTTATCGGGTATTGTGATATCCGTAAAACCTAAATTGAGCGTTTCAGATTTTTAAAAACAGGATTCTGTAACTGTATTCTTTCATTTTCTGCCCGACTTGCAAATGCTTAATATCAAGACGGACTCTTTCTGCCGAGACCAAACATAGCAGGGGTTGCAGACAATTGGTTTGCAGTCCCTTTTGTTTTTCAAAGGCCTGATCATGCGCATCATACTCGTCCATCCGGCCGGCTCCAACTGGGTTGCCGGGGAAAAAGACGTCGCCGCCGTGGCCAATCGCATGGCACCACTGGGGCTGCTTTCCATTGCAGCCTACCTGGAACGCCAGGGACACACCGTGATGGTGCATGACTGCCTGAGCCCCGAAGCCGTCCTCGGTATTCATGCCAACACGCAGCAGATTCTCAGTCACAATCCCGACATGGTGGGATTTTCTGCCACCACAGCCGGATTTCCGGACGGATACGACATGGCCGCGCAAATCAAGGCATCGCGGCCAGAAGTCCAAACTGTTTTCGGCGGTGTGCACGTGTCTGCGATCGGCGCCCCGTTGCTGGAAGATTATCCCCTTATTGACTACCTGTGCATGGGCGAAGGCGAGCAAACCCTGGCGGAACTGGCAGAAGGCAGGGCTGCCGGCGAAATCAACGGGCTTATATGGCGCGGTCCCGCGGGAAATCCGGTTTCCAACCCGGCCCGGAGCCACCTGCCGGACCTGGATGCCCTGCCATTTCCCGCATATGAGAAGCTGCCCGGCTTTCCCAAAAAATACAATCTGCCGCTGTTCAGCTATATCCGCACCCCCGGGGCCACCATGGTTACAAGCCGGGGATGCCCGTATAAATGTTCCTACTGCGACCGGTCTGTTTTTAAAAGCGGGTACAGGTATAACTCGGCCGAATACATCTACGAGCACATGCATTACCTGCGCACCCGCTTCGGAGTGCGCCACATCAACATCTACGATGACCTGTTTACGCTTCACCGCAAAAGAATCACCGAACTGTGCGAACTTTTAACCTCCCGGCCCCTGGGTATCCATTTCAACTGCGCAGTACGCGTGGGCCATGCCGATGACGAGCTGCTGGCAATGCTCAAGGCGGCCGGATGCCTCATGGTATCGCTGGGCATTGAAACCGGGGATCCGGAATTACTTGCCATACACAAGCCCGGGGTGTATCTTGAAGAGGTAAAAGATACGGTTAGAAGAATCCAGGCAGCCGGCCTGCGGGCCAAGGGACTTTTCATGATGGGCCTGCCGGGCGAAAGCGCCGATTCGATACGAAAAACCAGCGATTTTGTACTTTCCCTGGATCTCGATGACATGAACATGGCCAAGTTCACCCCTTTTCCGGGCGCCCCGATATGGCAGACCATATCCGACCAGGGCGAAATGGAAGAAGACTGGCGCAAGATGAACTGCCTGAATTTCGTGTTTGTACCCGAGCAGATCGACTCCAGGCAAACCCTGGACAGGCTGTATAACTGGCACGTCAAGCGGTTTTACTCGGATCCCGAATGGCGCAGGCGTTTTGCACGGCGCATCTGGCAGCACAGGCACAGCCTGATGTACCTGGCAAAACACCTGCCGGCATTTCTTTCAGCCATGCGAACCTTTGACCCGAAACAAAAAGGAGGAACAAATGAATCAGTTTGTGGACCGGATGATTCGCGCAAGCAAACTCGAGGCGAAACTGTATGAGGAAGTGGAGGCTGACAAGGGCGCCATGGGCCAGGCAATGGCCGTGGTGGTGCTCTCCAGCCTGGCAGCGGGAATTGCTGCAATCAGCGTCCAGGGCCTCGGCGGACTTGTTATAGGCACGATTGTCGCTCTTGTGGGATGGTATGTCTGGGCCTTTCTGACCTACCTGATCGGCACCAAGCTGCTGCCAGAGCCCCAGACCCAGGCTGATCACGGTCAATTGCTGCGCACCATCGGCTTTTCCAGCGCCCCGGGGATAATCCGGATTATCGGCATCATTCCGGGACTGCGCAGCATAGTCTTTCTGGTCGGCGGGATCTGGATGCTGGCGGCAATGGTCATCGGCGTGCGCCAGGCCCTGGATTATAAAAGCACCGGCCGCGCCATTGGCGTCTGCGTGATCGGCTGGCTGATCTACCTCCTGATTGCAGGCCTTCTCCTTGCGCTCATGGGCGGCGCACCCGGCGGATCCGCGCCCGCGTAAAACCCGCGCGGACGTTATCCGGCCTTTTTGCCCAAAAGCTGTTCAATCACGCTTTTGTCCTGGGGCGGAGCAAAGTAAAATCCCTGGCCGAACCGGCATTTCATTTCCGTGAGCTTCTCGAGCTGATCCAGGTCCTCAATGCCTTCGGCCATGGCCTTGAGATCGAGTTTTTCGCACAGATCCAGCATTGAGGCCACGATATTGAAGTTCGTGGAATTCCCGTTGATATTGTTGATCAGGATTTTGTCGATCTTCACCAGGTCAATGGAAAACTGGTTCAGGTACTTGATGGATGAATATCCGGTGCCGAAATCATCAATGGAAATAGCAATCCCCATGGCTTTTAATGCATTGATCGTCTCGATGGCCAGCTCCATGTCATCGATGAAGATGCTTTCCGTGATCTCCAGGTTGATGTTATCCAGCGGGAGCGCCACTGCCTCGGCCATTTCCCGGATATCGGCCACCAGATCGCTTTGAAACATCTGCTTTACAGAAAGGTTGATACTCAAGCATAAGTCGGCAGCCTCGGGAAATCTGGACTGCCAGTCCGCAAAGTCCCGGAATGCCATTTCAAATACTTTCCTTCCCAGGGGAATGATCAGGCCGGTTTCCTCTGCAATGGGAATGAAATGGTTGGGCGGGACGATCCCCAATTCCGGATGCCGCCACCTGACAAGGGTTTCCAGGCCGTAGAGCTTGTTGTGGGTCAAATCCATCAACGGCTGATACTGGACAAAGAATTCCCCGCGTTCAATGCCGCTTTGGAGCTGATTTTCCAGAAACAGCTTTCTTTCGATTTCCTTTTCAGAAATCTCGTGGGAATAAACCACCCGGTTGCGGCCCATCTTCTTGGCCTCATACATGCTCATGTCCGCCAGCCGGATCGCATCCTTCTGCTCGGCCTGCTGCTGGGCACTGATCAAAATCCCCATGCTGACGGTCATTGTGATTTCATGACCGCTAATATCCATGGGCTTACGGAATTTTTCAAGAATCCGCCGGGCGACCACGTCACAGGACGCCTGGTCAGGAACCTCCTCGAGCAGGATCAGAAATTCGTCGCCCCCGAACCGGGCCACGGTGTCCACTTCCCGAACGCAGGCAGAAAGGAGCCGGGCCACCTGTACAAGCAGCCGGTCCCCCAGGTTGTGGCCCAGGCTGTCGTTGACTGCCTTGAATCGGTCCAGATCAATAAAGACAAGAGCATAATTGTAGCCCGGGTAGCGCTTCTTTTTCTTGACTGCCTGCCTGAGCCGGTCCTGGAACAGGATCCGATTGGGCAGCCCGGTAAGCGGATCATGAAAGGCCTGGAACTCTAACTGTTTTTCCGCCTCCTTTATCGGGGTCACATCGGTCAGTGAAATGATATACTGATGTTCCAGGCCAAGGGCGGATATTTTCAGAAAAACGTGCTTGCGCTCCCCGCGGCTGTTTTCAAAAATATATTCCTCAGGATTGCCCGGATCCGAAGTTTCCGCGATCTGCAAGAGCCTGGAAAAGCTATATGAATGCCGCTTTTTTCTGACCAGAAAGTCCGTGATCCTTCTCTGCCTGATCAGAAATTTTTGATCCAGTCCGGAAAATGCCAGGAACCGGCTGTTTACATGTAAAATTGTACCTCTGGCATCCACTATGATGGTCGGATTGCCGGTATTTTCAAACGTATTTCTGTAAACGATTTCCGACCTGGACAACTGCTGGTTTTTTCCCACCAGTTCGGCGTTTTTCTGGTGGATCAGCTGATAGAGCTCAAAATTTTCCAGTGCATAACAGGTGGATTTGATCACGATCGTGGTGATTTTATCCACAATGCTTTTTTCAAAAGGCCCCTTATCCAGAAAACAGAAAAAAATCCCGTAGGTTTTGGCAGTGGTTGCAAGCGCATGTATCAGCACCGTGTATTTCCGGTCCCGGGTCTTGGCGGTAAGCGTGCGTTTCTCGCGAAAAGCCAGGGCCACCGTGCCCTTATCAATCAGATCGTCCACGGTTTGCCGGATATAGTCCTCTTTTCCGGCCGCATCCAGGTGCTCGAGTTCAATGTCGGAATAGACTTCATCCACGGCATAAAACGCATAAAACGCAATGGGAAGCATCTGCTGCAGGCCCTGCACCGCTCTTTCAAATATGTCCTTGCGGTTTTTGAACTTGGTTACAGATGTCTGGTAGTCGCCGAGCGCGGCGCACAGCTCCAGGGCCTCCATTGAGTACTGCGCCATATGCTCCAGGCGCCGTACCTGATAGGGATCAATCTGTCGATTCTGCGGTTCCATAGATAATCTCGAATATATCTGCAAGCTGGAGATCGATTTCATTGACCACCGAGCGCAGGATCTCCCTGTCCAGGCTCAATTTTTCACAAATGTCGGGTTCGATGACCGGAACAAAGGTCTCTCCGCTGTTTCCGATTTCAAGGGCATTGACAATAATGTCGGCCAGGTTGACCGTGGCGGCCTCCACGTGGGAAGTTTCCCGGGCCGGATAATGATGGTGCTTGATCATGTTGACCAGCCCCTCCGGCAGATTCCAGTGATGCGCCAGTGCCGCTCCGATAACCGAATGATCCGCGCCGAATCGTTGCTCCTCTGCAGTAAACAGAAAGATTTCCTCCTGCCGGACCTGCTCGAGGATTTCAAAATAATGGCCCGGCAGGTTCTGCACCAAAATCAGCCGGCCGATGTCATGGAGCAGACCGGCAACAAAAAATCGCTCCGCCTCCATCTGCCTGGGAAAATAGCTGGAAAGCAGCCTGGCCGCTGTCCCGCATGCAATGCTGTGCTCCCAGAAAGAAACCATGTTGATCATCTGCGAAGGGATGTTTTTAAACAGCGACACAGCCGAAACCCCGGATACAATGGTCATTAACTGGTTTGTGCCGATCAGGGCCAGGGCCCAGGTAAGTGTGTCGACTTTTTGACGAAGGCTGTAGAAACTGCTGTTGACCAACTGGAGTACCTTGGCAGACAAGGTCGTATCATTGCTCACGATTCCGGCGATATCATCCAGCGAGGCCTCCGGGTTATTAATGGCCGCAATGGTCTTGTAATAAATAGCCGGAATCGTGCCCAGGCGCAGGGTTTTGTGAATCAGGTTGTCAACATCAATCTTTCTGGATTTCAGGGGCACCGGCGGCTTCCGGCCCTCAGCCGGCCCGGCCGGACTTTCTCCGGCCGGCGTTTGCCCGGAGCCGGCCATTAATAGCCGCGCCTTTTTCATGACGCTGATCCGGAAAAGCTCGGCCACAAACGGATCATTCAGATCATTGAACTGAAACCTGTATTCCTCGATTTCCTCGGCTTTACGCAAAATTTCGTCGGAAACAGGCTCTGCCTCCACCGAGACATCCGGGTCATCTGAGGCCTGTACATGAATGTCTCCCACGCCCCAGATCTTGAAAATCCGGATCAGCTTTTCCGTGACCTCCTGTCCCGAGGGCGCCAGCAGGCGTCCGGTCTGATCCTTGACATCCCGGGCCAGAATCATGCCAGGTAAAAGTTTATGAGTGCTGGTTTTCTCCATCTGTCTTAATCGTTTTCCCGCTTTTTGATTTCAACAGTTCGTAGCCTTCATTGATCACCTCCATGGCCCTGTTATCTCCCCCCTTATCCGGATGAAACCGCTTGGCCATGCATCTTCGCTTCCACCCCAGGTCTGCGGCCTCATCGATTACAGAATCCAGGTTAAACAGATTTCTGAAGGCCTCTGCCTTTTCCCGGTATCCGAGCTGCTGGATTTCTTCAAAAAACATCGGTGAGATGTCCTCAATGTAAAGGGCGAACCTTCTTTTGCTGATTTCTTCCCTTAACGCCTGGCTTGAAACATACCGGACAACGAATTCAAGAATGCTTCTCTTGTCAAACCGGGAAAAGCGCCCCAGGGTCTCGAACTGATTCATGGTGTCGGTGTCCTGTATCCAGAGGATGCAGCAATCCCTGCTGGCCGCGTTCCAGGTTACCCTGAAGCTGTAGTTGTCGATCGCGATTTCGGTTAATGTTTCGTAATAATGTGAATCCATCGGCGACCTTTGCACTTCCTACAGGATATTGGATTTTTCTCATGCTGCAAACGACATTAAAAGCGGCGACTGCGCGGTACGCAATTCAACGGTCCGGATCGTTTTTAGCAAATAATCGCCATCAAGGTCAAACTCTGCCTGAATCTCCCCGGCATGCCCGCGTGAAATATTGCCCCCGTCTCCGAGTTCCCCTGCATTGGCCACCAGGTCTGCCAGATAGCAGATCCGCACCAGGTCGCGGTTTTGTTTGCCTGCCTGCTGCGGGTGGTGATGCCAGCGAATCACTGCGATCAAATCCCCGGACAGATTCCATTGTTTTGCCAGCCAGGCGCCGACCTGGGCATGATCCGCACCCAGCACCCGGAATTCCGCCTTTTCCAGGGGGATCTGTTCCTTTCGGGCCAGCTCCAGGGCGTCAACAAACCCCTCATGAAAATACTGTTCAAAAATGATCTTGCCGATATCGTGCAGCAGACCGTACAAGTGCAGTGCATCCCGGCTGATGCGGACTTCTGCAAAGGCCGCAAGCTGCTGACATACGAGCTCTGATGCAATTCCAGTACTGATGCAGTGCCGCCAGAACTCGGTCCGGTTCAGCCCTGGCTTGCCTGCCGGGCCAAAAGTGGAAAAAACGGCAGCAGACATTGCGATATTACTCACCGCGCCAAAACCGAGCCGTACAATGGCGGTTCTCAATGAGGAGGCCTCCTGGACGCCCAGGTAAAGCGCCGAATTCACAACTTTCATGATCCGCGCCATAATTGCCGGATCATCCTCGATGATGGCGGCAACATCTTCAACATCCACCTCCGGGTCCTGCAGGGCGGCGCCCAGATTTTCAATTACCGCCGGCAGGGTGGGCAGATTGTTCACGCATTCGAGTCGTCTTATCACATTGCGCTGCATTGGAATCAGTCACTTTCACCTAAAATGAGCGTTTCAAATTTTTACACGGATTAATATTTTAAATTTTTTT
>CAZTHW010000067.1:0-11481 GCA_964613595.1 uncultured Desulfobacteraceae bacterium
GATATAGGTGAGCTGGCCGTAGGGGGTATCCTCGAGCTTGAACGCCAGGGCCACCAGTGGCTCCTTGTCGTCTGCCGTTAAGGCTACCGGGGTTTCCTCCTGGCTGATGTCCAGTGCGTGGCTTTCCACCTCCATGGGCGAAGGCAGGTAATCGGTCACCGCATTGAGCAGGGGCTGGATGCCTTTGTTTTTGTAGGCCGAGCCCATGAGCACCGGGGTGAGCTCCCGTTTGATTGTGCCGTTGCGAATGGCGCCTGCCAGCAGTTCGGCGGAAACCGCCTGTTCTTCCAGAATGGCTTCCGTAAGATCGTCTGAAAACATGGATGCGGCTTCCAGCAGTTCCTCGCGCTTTTGCTCGGCCTCGTCTTTCAGCGCATCCGGAATTTCATCGGTCTTGACGGTTTTGCCCCATTCGTCTTCAAAATAGAAAGCTTTCATGGAAATCAGGTCAACCAAGCCTTCATGGCCGGCTTCCAGTCCGATCGGGATCTGCAGGGCAACTGCGTTGTGGCCCAGTTTTTCCCGGAGCTGGGCGATGACCCGGAAAGGGTTGGCCCCGCTGCGGTCGCACTTGTTGATAAAAGCAATGCGCGGGATGTTGTAGCGTTTCATCTGCTGGTCCACGGTGATGGACTGGGACTGGACGCCGCCAACGGCGCAAAGCACCAGGATTGCCCCGTCCAGAACCCGCAGCGACCGTTCGACTTCCATGGTAAAATCCACGTGCCCGGGCGTGTCGATAATATTGATTTCGTATCCGTTCCAGGTGCAATAGGTCGCTGCCGAGGCAATGGTAATGCCCCTTTCCTTTTCCAGGGCCATGGAGTCCATTGTCGCGCCCACGCCGTCCTTGCCGCGCACTTCGTGGACCTTGTGAATCCGCTTGGTCAGATACAGGATCCGTTCTGTCAGCGTGGTCTTGCCGGAGTCGATATGCGCGCTGATACCGATGTTTCTTACGTTTTTGATGTTCAAACTCATATACTGTTCACCTTGCCCAAAAAAAATGTTGTCCGCCCGGGGCGAAAATCCAACCTTTATATCTGAATGCAGCTCAACCTGTCAAACGATTTCTTGCAATTTTTTGAAAAAAAGCGGAATACAGAAGAAAAAAGAAAGCAACCCATGATGATGGATCTTCAATGTAAACATTTCCGGCGGGCACGCAATGGCCCTTACTCCTATTCCACGAGCCGGTCGCGGATCAGTCCGTAAAAAGGCGAGGCATGAACCGAGGTAAACCGCCAACCCACATGGGTCATGCAGGTCGCGCAGATTGCCACCTGCCAGAAATATCCGGAAAACCATGTGAATTCATCCGTGGGAGAGCCGATGGCCCTGCACCCCCAAGCATTTCTGAAACAATTGATTTCAAAAAGAATGCCGTGCGGGTTGGCAAACGTGTGCTGGTGTGCCCCGCCCACGGCGATGCGTTCTTCCGGGCTGGTGATTGCAGCCAGGCATTGCCGGCACAAGAGTTGCCGTCCATCATAGGCGGTTTCTTCGGTTTCGGCTTCTTCCTGCCTTTCGGTTTTTTCGGCAATGTCGGGCTTAAAGAAAAAAACCGGCATGTGCACAGGGAAATCGGATTTTACCGGGACTTTCACCATCCACATATGATATTTCATTCCCAATTACGCGATTTCCGAATTAGCCGCTGAGACGTTTGAAACCTTCATTTTTTAATATAATTTTGTTTATATGAATTGTAAATTGAAAAATCAGCGGTACAAACTTTACAGAAAGGCAGAGAACAGGCTTTATGTGCGGCGTATCCGGCATTATCTCTGAGTCGCTGTCTGCAGACGGGCTTCGCCGGCGGGTCGGGAAAATGGGAGAAATTCAGGGTCACAGGGGTCCGGATGACCGTGACGCCTACGTCCATGAAGGCCCGTGGGGCAGGATGGGTCTGGGTTTTGTGCGGCTTGCCATACTGGATCTCGACACCGGGATGCAGCCGATCCGGTGTCCTGCAGACGACACCGTGATCCTGTGCAACGGCCAGATATACAACTATGTGGAGCTGCGCCCCCAGGTGGCGAACGCTCCGTTTGTTTCCCGGGGCGATGTAGAGGTTGCGCTTCACCTGTACCGCAAAAAGGGAATTTCGTTTTTAAACGAACTAAACGGGATGTATGCGGGCGCAATTTTCGACCCCGGACAAAGAAAGCTGTTTTTGTTCCGGGACCGCTTCGGCATCAAGCCCCTGTATTACGCCGCCGGCCCGGACGGGTTCGCGTTTTCTTCGGAGATCAAACCGCTTTATCAGGCCCTGGACCTGGAATGCCGGATCAACGAATCCCGCCTGCCCACGTATTTCGTCTACCGCTACGTGCCCGGCAGTCAGACATTGTTTCGCCATATCATGCGCGTGCCTCCGGGCGCGTACCTGGAATTCGACCTGGACGAGAAAACGTTTGCAGTGCACCGATACTGGAATTATCATGTATCCCGACAGGATGCGACCATTGGTCTCAATGCTGCGGCGCAAGGGTTTTACGAGCTTTTTCAGGATGCGGTCCGCATCCGGCTCCGGGCGGACGTGGAGCTGGGGAGCTTTATCAGCGGCGGCATTGATTCCTCGGCGGTGGCGGCAGCGGCTGTAAAGCGCCATCCGGATATGCGGCTGTACACGGCCACTTTCGACGAGCCCAAATATGACGAGCTGCCCGAGGTGCAGCGTTTTTTAAAGGTTCATGCAGTTCGTTTTTCCGGTGCCAGGCTGCATCCCGCAGCCTGCGGCAGTGACATGCTGCAGCGATTGCCGGGCATTGTCCGCGCCATTGAGGAGCCGATTTCCCTGGGGACCATACTGCCCACGGACCGGATATGCGAGGCTGCCGCCCGGGATGTCAAGGCGGTGTTGACCGGCGAGGGCGCCGACGAGATATTTGCGGGTTACCGGAAGTTCATGCTCGAAATGGCTGCAGCGGAATACGGCAGCCTTTCTCTGCGGCTGCAGCAAAAAGTGAAGCAGCGGTACCCGGAACTCGAGGGTTACCTGGCCTTGCGGAGCGCCGATCCGGCAGAGCGCTACATCCAGGCCGAAGCCCTGTTTAGCGGCGACGAGCTCAATCGGCTGCTGGGAAGCCGCACCAAGGAACCGGTCTTCCCGGTGGATGCCATGCCGGAGCTCAGCGGAGACGAACATCCGGTCAATTCGGCTATTGCTTTTGAAAGCCGATGCCGGCTGCCGGATTACGTGGTACTGCGGTTGGACAAGATTTCCATGCGGCACTCTCTGGAGACGCGAACGCCTCTGCTCGATTACCGGCTTGCCGAATTTGCCGCAAAGCTGCCGCTGTCTATGAAAGTCAACCTGGCCCTGGACCGGGAAAAGTTCATCTGCGGTTATGCGTTTTCCAAATACGGGTTGCTTGACGCCAAAACCGCGTTTCGCAAAAAACAGCCCTTTACTTTCCCCATGGCGGACTGGCTGTCAGACACAAAGCGGCTTCCGGAGTCGATCCGGGAGGTCCTGTTCGGGGACGTGGTCAAGCGCCAGAACGTGATTAATCCAAAGTTTGTCCGGGAACTGGCAGACAGTGTCACTGCGGCGGGAATCGGGCCCCAGACCCTGGTATCCCAGGCGGACCGGCTCTTTTCGGTGATTGTCTTTACGTTGTGGTACCAGGCATTTATGCGGGACACGAAAATATGAAACCTAAATTGAGCGATTTTCAAATCTTAACACCTGAAACTGACTTAATTCCTTAAAAAATAAAGAAGATTGATCCGTGTAAAAATTTGAAACGCTCAATTTAGGTTAAAAAGTGAGGACATTTGGAGACAAACAAGACCATATACGACCTGGCGGAAACCTTTACTCAGGGGTTTCTGGAAGTGATGTCTGCGGTTCTGCCCAAAACCGAGCGCACATACGGCTTTGAATTCGAGTTCCTGCCCCACAGGATCATGGACGTCAATGATTTGACCGCCGTGGAAGACCTGTTGGCGCAATACGGCCAGCGGATGGACAAAAGCGGGGTGCGGTTTGAAAACGGCACTCTCGTGGACTTTGAGCCCGGAGGGCAGATCGAATACTGCAGTCCGCCGCTTTTGGCGCATGAAGAATCGGCGATAGACGATTTGCTGGACTTCATGGTGGAAATGAACGCCCGGGTCAAAGAACAGCTCGGCATTGAATACTTGGCTGTTCCGTATTTTCCCGGACGGAAAGACGCGCCCCTGTGCCTGACCTCGCAACGATACGTGAACCTGCATCAGCGCCTGGCAAAAAGCGGCACCAGGGGACATGAAATGATGAAGGCAACCGCCGGGATTCACCTGCACGTTGCCATATGCAATATGCCGGAATTGCTTCCGTTGTTTTACAGGCTTTGCAAACTCTCCCGGGATGAGACCTTCGGGATGTCAGCAGTGCGCCGGGATATATGGAGCCACACCGATGATACGCGATGCGGCAGCCCGCCGTGCTGTGCCGAACCTATGGATGACCCGGCGGTGCTGATCGATCGCCTGGTTCGTTTCGGGCTTCAGGCTGTTGTGCTCGGCGAGGAAGTGCCTTTTTTCAGGTGCTCGGATCAATCGTTTGAAGCATTTTTGGATCATCTGACCACCATATTTACCGACGTCCGGTTCAACCTCAAGGGCACGACCCTTGAGCTGCGGACCCCGGACAGCATGGCGGTGGGATCGTTTAAACCGCTCTGGCAAGGATTTATTGAGATGACAGAAAACATTGTTTGAACCAGGAGGATGCGATGACAAAAGTGGAGATCTACACAACGCGGAACTGCCCGTATTGCAACATGGCCAAGTCGCTGCTGGCCAAAAAGGAAATATCCTACCAGGAGATTGCCGTGGATTCGGAACCCGACAGGATGACAGAGGCCGTGGAGCGAAGCGGTGGACGCAGGACCGTTCCGCAGATTTTTATTGATAATCAGCATGTTGGCGGATATGATGAATTAAACGCACTGGAAAAGGCAGGAAAACTTGATCCCATGATCAGCCGGCAGTAAGTCCTGCGCATCATCAATAATTCATTTCGGGGATGATATGAAAAAGTCGGGTCGGAAAAAAACACAGACGCGGGAAAACACCCGAACCCGGGTGTGGGCGGATACCAAAGCCACCCTTAAGGTGGCCGATCCCTACAGTCAGTCGCGGGAAGTGCTGACAATCAGGGGTGACGTGGCGGATTTGGGGGGTACCGGCATGTTTCTGGTTACAGTCGATCCTGTCCCGGTTCCCGCCGAGGCAGAGATTTCCATTGACTTTGATCCCGCCCGCCCGGCGCTGCACAGAGTCTATGCACGGGGCCAAACCGTGCGGAGCTCCGAAGACGGCGTGGGCATCCGGTTTACGGAAATCGATTTGAATCGCCTGCAGCAATGCATCCTGGCCCGGATGAACCGCTAACAGCCTGGAATACTGCCCGGTGACTGAACGCAAAACCGGCGTTTTCGGATAAAAGCTGCTTAGACATCTTCCGGATATCGTGTAGCAGCCGCAGCATTGCTGTGCTTCCTGTCTGCCTGACGGCGTTCATCAATGGCCACCAGGATCATAAAAGGGTAGGTGAGAAGAAATTCGAAAACAAAGCCGAGTCCGATCATCAGGTAGATGAAAGGCAGCTTGACTGCATAAAACCGGATCGCTTTGCCGAGTTGTCGGATGCCTGAGACCATTTCCCTGCCTGTAGCGGGTTTATTTGTTTCTGATTTCTGCCTGGTACCTAGTATTGTGTTATCCTGCAAGTGCGAAAGATACATGATTTGGCCACATTCGTAAACAGAATATCGCGCACTTCCAATTATATCTTCTGGGGCGTGGGATCCTTCCAGGCCCTGGCCATGTTCCGCCGAGGCCTTTTTTACGCCTACCTGTCCATTTACCTGAGATACTACCTCGACCTGTCAGTGACGGAAACCACGCTGTTTGCCACCCTTCCCATGCTTGCCAACATCGTCGCGCAGACCTTTGTGTGGGGACGGCTTTCAGACCGTTTCCAGCTTCGGCGGACCCTGATCCTGTGGGGCGAATTTTCCGGCGCGGCCGGGACCGTCCTGATCTGGGCGTTTCATGTATTGACCGACTCGCCGCATGTGGCCGGGTACATCGTCATCCTCGGCCTTACAGTCGTGGAGATGTTCTGGTCCATGAGCAACATCGGCTGGAGCGCCCTGATTTCCGATCTTTACCCGGAGAAAAAACGCAACGAGGTACAGGGTCGGCTGGCAAGCGTGGGTGGCCTTGGGCGGCTGCTTGGCGTATGGCTCGGCGGGCTCCTGTATGACGGCATGGGATGGATGTACAACGGCTGGGGGTTTGAATCCGGGGTCCTGTTTTTTGCCGCCGCCGGGGTCATGCTGATTTCCATGCTTCCGGTGCGGTTTCTGCCCGAGGGCGGTGTGGATGTGGCGCATGATACGCAACCCGAGTGCGACGCCCGATGCCGGGCCGATTCCATGAGGCTGTACGTGGTTTTCCTGGCGGCCATGACCCTGATCAATTTCGGCAGAAACTGCGTGATGACCATTCAATCCCAGTACTTGTTTCTGGATTCCGGGTTTGCCGTATCCAGCAAAATGCTCGGCTATATTTTCAATACGGAAACCGCGGCCATCATCCTGCTGGGCCTTTTTTCCGGCGGCATCGGGCGGCGGATCGGAAACGGCCGGGCGGTTTGCCTCGGGGCGCTGGCTTCGGCACTTTATTTGATCCTCTTTGTGACATCCGACCAGCTTGTCTGGATTTTTATTGCTAACTTTATCCGCGGCGCAGGAGCGGTTATCATCCTGGCGGCTTCCTATGCCATGGCCTCGATTTTGATTCCGCCGGATCTCCGGGGGCGTTTGTTCGGGTATTTCAATGCCACGCTTTTCCTGTCCTGGGGGGTTGCCGGCACCCTGATCGCCGGGCCCATCGTGGATACAATGGAGTTCATGGGTTTTACGCAGGTAGCCGCATACAAGGCGGCTTACCTGGCGGCCCTGGCCATGACACTGGCAGGCCTGGGCCTGCAGCTAGTGCTGGTCTTTATCCTGATGCCGCGGGCGGGCATCCGCAAGGCCGTGGTGTAATCGGCAATCGGCGCATATGTGTTAAAAAGGGGGTCCCGTGATCGTTTTTCGCAGTATTCTGGGCTTTTTGCTGCTGGTGGCAATTGCCTGGTGTATCAGTGAAAACCGCCGACGTTTTCCCGTGCGTACCGTTTTTGCCGGGCTGGCCATTCAAATCGCGCTGGCAGTAGCTCTTTTGAAGTTTCCGCTGTTTGCCCGTCTTTTTGTATATCTTAACCGCGCCGTGCTGGCCCTGCAGGAGGCGACCCGGGAAGGCACCTCGTTTGTATTCGGTTACCTGGGCGGCGGCGAGGCTCCCTTTGTCGTCAAGGACCCCCAGGCGACCTTTATTCTGGCATTCCAGTCCCTGCCGCTGGTACTGGTAATCAGTGCGTTGTCCGCGGTGCTTTTCTACTGGCGGATCCTGCCGCGCATCGTGAAGGGTTTTTCCCGGCTGATGGAAAAAAGCATGCGCCTGGGTGGTGCCGAGGGGCTGGGCATCTCGGCCAATATTTTCGTGGGCATGGTGGAGGCGCCGCTGCTGATCCGGCCTTACGTGTCCAAGATGAGCCGGAGTGAACTGTTTACCCTGATGAGCAGCGGCATGGCTACGATCGCCGGCACGGTCATGGTGGTGTATGCCAGCATTCTCACGGACGTCATTCCCAATGTCATGGGGCATATTCTCACGGCTTCCCTGCTCAGTGCCCCTGCGGCAATCGTGATTTCAAAAGTCATGATTCCGGAGACCGGCAGTCTGACAAGCGCTGAATTAACAGGCGGAGAGGAAGCCTCCGGTGCCATGGACGCGCTGACCCGGGGCACGCTCCGGGGCATGGAACTGATGTTAAACATTATCGCCATGATTATCGTGCTGGTGGCGGTCGTCCACTTGGTCAACCTTGGACTCGGGCTTTTGCCGGGCTTTCGGGGAGATCCGCTTACGCTTCAGCGCATGCTGGGATGGCTGCTTTCCCCGCTGGTCTGGGTCATGGGCGTTCCCTGGTCCGAGGCCCAGCAGGCGGGCGCTTTGCTTGGAACCAAGACCGTGCTCAACGAATTTATCGCATACGTGGAGATGAGCCGGTTGGAAACAGGCGTTTTGAGCCCGAAAACCCTGCTGATCATGTCTTATGCCATGTGCGGCTTTGCCAACCCGGGAAGCCTGGGCATCATGATCGGCGGTCTGGGCGGCATCGCACCCGAGCGTCGCGATGAGATTGTTTCCCTGGGGCTTCGCTCCATTGTAGCAGGCACACTTGCCACCTGCATGACCGGCACGGTGGTAGGTATTCTGGAGTAAAGAGAAAAATATATTTCTGGTTTTTCTCTTGCCGCCGGGAGATGACAGCACCGGGCCAGGAAAAAATTGGGACGTGTTGACAAGCAGTTAGAGATGAATATGTTAAAGATATAAAAATATCTTCTTCAAGGAAAATTTATCGTCTTTGCCGGGAAGCCTATGAACTTCTGATGAGTAAACCCAAGTAAACAAGAAAGGAGATTCTGTAGGAATCGCATGCAATCCTTTCCTGCAGTCGAAATATAGCTTGCTTTCACAATAACCCTTAAGTGCATAGGAGGAGGGTACAATGGCTATAAATTTCAAAGGCTGGAAGGATCTGATGCCCAAGCGGACCATGGCGGAAAAGGTGCTTGGGCAGGCATTGAAATACCTTGGCAAAGATACGGACAAAAACGCCAAGTACGTATTAAAGGCTGTGGACCATATAGCCAGCGGCGAGAAACAGGAAATGGTCCGCGAATGGTTTCATCACTGGATGCGGGAAAACGGTCCGGGCCGGCAGTTTCTGCACCGGGTGGTGCAAAACACCCATCCCCGCGTGCGCGAACGGTATGTGGCCCGGATGGTGGCCAGCATGTTTTTCCGGGATCCGGACGCACCTCGGCGGGCAGAGCAGAAATTCGGCATCAAGCCGCCGCCCACAATGCTGATTTCGCCCACCATGCGGTGCAACTACCGTTGCGAGGGGTGCTATGCCGGCAGTTACGAGCGCAAGGACGACATGGACCCGGAAGTCTTTGACCGGGTTCTGACTGAAGCCGAGGAAATGGGGTTGAATTTTATCACCATCCTAGGCGGAGAACCCTTTATCTACCCCCATCTCTTTGAAGTACTGGAAAAGCATCCCAAATCTTTCTATCAGATTTATACCAATGCCTCGCTTATTGATGAGAAGACCGCTGAACGACTGGTGGAGCTGGGCAACGTGGCCCCGCAGATCAGCATCAACGGGCCCCGGGAATTCACGGACGCGGTGCGGGGCAAAGGTTCGTTTGATAACTGCGTGGCCGCCATGGACCGGCTTTATGAAGCCGGGTGCCCGTTCGGGTTTTCATCCCTTGTCACCCGCAAAAACATGGACGTGATCTGCTCGGATGAATGGATCGATTTCCTGATTGAAAAGGGCGCACTTTACGGATGGTATTTCCTGTTTATGCCGGTGGGCAGCGATCCGGCGATGGAGCTCATGCCCACGCCCGAACAGCGGGATCAGATGCGGCGGTTTCAGCAACATGTACGGGAAACCAAGCCGCTGCTGCTGGTGGATTTCTGGAATGACGGCGTCCTGTCCGGCGGCTGTATCGCCGGCGGCCGGCTGTATTTCCACATTAACCATCGCGGGGATGTGGAGCCCTGTATTTTCTGTCATTTTGCAACCGACAATATTCATGACAAGTCGCTCGTAGACGCTTTGAATTCTCCTTTTTTCCGGGGAATCCGCGCAGAACAGCCGTTTTGCTACAATACCCTGCGGCCCTGTCCGATGATCGACCACCCCCAGACAATGTGGCGCATTATCCGGGAACACGATGCCAAGCCCACACACGAAGGGGCGGAAACCATGTTTACGGACCTGGCCCCTGAAATTGAAGAATATGCCAGCGGTGTCAGGCAGGTCATGGATCATGCATGGGTAAGCGAAGGCTATAAGGACTGGGCTGCCAAGTGGATGCATCACTGCGGCCTGGCTCCGGAAAATATTGAACGGCGGCGCCGTGAATTCGAGGAAAAACAGCAGGAAGAAGCAGCGCCGGAATCGCCGGCCGATTCCGAAAAGCAAACCAAACAGGCATAAGACGACGCAAAACCGCAGATCATTATCGCCCCTGATAAAAACCCTCCCTTGCGGAGGGTTTTTTGCGTGTTGCCCCCGGCGCGTCCGGGCATGTACAGCCGATTGGATGTTGTGATCCGCAGATATTTTTGGTATATATGTAATTTGTGTTCTTTTTGTGTCCTGCCGCGAAGTGCGCGAGGTAATGATTTTCACATAATCGGAAAAAGGCTTCGGTTTTGAGCGCCAGGCAGCCAATAATCGGTATTACAATGGGCGATCCCGCGGGCGTGGGCCCTGAGATCATTTGCAGGGCACTGGCGCGTCCGGAGGTTTTTCAATATGCCAGGCCCCTGGTTCTCGGGGATACGGGCATCCTGGAGAAAGCATCGGTTACCACCGGCACGGGAACCAGATTCACCAGGATCGATTCTCCGGACCAGGCCGCGGCTGACCCGGATGCGATCCCGGTGATGAACCTGTCCGCGCTGGATCCGCACGCACACCAGTGGGGGCGGCCCGGCAGGGAAACCGGGCGGGCCATGATGTCCTATATTGAGCGTGCCATTGACATGGCAATGGCCAAAGAGATTTCAGCGCTGACCACGTGCCCCATCAACAAGGCGGCCATGAAAATGGCCGGCGGCCGGTATCCCGGGCATACCGAGCTGCTGGCCCGGCGCACGGGTGCGCAGAGCTATGCCATGATGATGGCCGGAAAACGCCTCCGGGTCGTGCTGGTCACGATCCACGTGGCCTTGCGGGCGGTTGCCGATTCCATTGATCCCGGCCGGATTGCGGAAATGATCCGGCTGACCGACCAGGGGCTAAAGGCCCGCTTCGGCATCGGCGCGCCGAAAATCGCCGTGGCCGGGTTAAACCCGCATGCCGGCGAAGAGGAGATGTTTGGCGACGAGGAAGTCCGCTTAATCCGGCCGGCAATTGAGCAGGCGGTCTCCGGGGGAATATTTGCCACCGGACCGCACCCGCCGGATACCGTATTCTATCATGCTGCGGCCGGCACATATGACGCGGTTGTCTGCATGTATCATGATCAGGGATTGATTCCGTTTAAGATGCTCCATTTCAGCGACGGGGTCAATACGACTCTTGGACTGCCCATTATCCGGACTTCCGTGGATCACGGCACCGCCTACGATATTGCCGGCAAAGGTACCGCAGATCCGGAAAGCCTGATTGCCGCCATTGAAATGGCCGCCGTTCACGCCGGCCGGGCCGGGCTATAGCTTGAAACGCCGACTTACTTCATCCTAATTTGAGCGATTTTCAAGTTTGCCGCAGATACAAGGAAGATGCGGACGAGCTATAGTAGACTATGCGAGACTGCATCTGACGCAGTAGATGCGGCAAAA
>CAZTHW010000068.1:0-10949 GCA_964613595.1 uncultured Desulfobacteraceae bacterium
GAAGGACCTCATAGTAGAGGCCCATGTGCATGAGCAGGACAAACCCGTTATATTTCCTGTCGATTTCATAGGCCTTGTTTAAGTGCTTTTGCGCCTTGTCCTTGAGACCTTCGCGGATAATGGACCATATGCTTGCTCCCTTGGCATATCCCCCGACATTGACCGCGTAATAATAATGTCCCTCCACCTTCTCGGGCTCAAGCGCTATGGCCTTTTCCGCCAATTCCATGCCCTGTTTGCCAAAAGCGGCCCCGATCTGTTCCAGGTCAGCGAGTTCATCGATTACAGCCTTGCGCACGATTACACGGCAGGATCTGGCCGCCTTCCAGAACGCCTCGTAACTGTCCGGCTGATGTTGGGCTGCCTGTTTATAGAGCGCCACCGACTGCCTGAGACTGTCCATCGTTCCCTTCGCGTACAGCAGGTCGGCTCTGGTGAGGGCATCGGGCTGCCGGGCAGCAGCCGGGGTATTGAAAAAGCCCAGCATCACCACAAAACACGCCAGGAAGGCCTTGCCAATCAGCGCCCGCTTGTTTAATTTCTGAAAAAATTCGGCAAATCGATTTTTTTTCATGCAGAAAAAGCCTAAAGATTGATTTTCTGATTCAGGATGGACCCTGATTTTCTCATGCGCCGGCATACACCCGAGGTGCCCGGGAATGCACCGGGGCCTTGATTAAAGGTCCCGGCAACACGGCAAAAACATGTATTGCTGGATTCTTTCTGGTCGCGAAAAGGAAGGTTTCCGGAAGCGGGGCCCGCCGGGCTTTTGGCCGGGCAGGCCCGAAAATGGATTTCGCTGTGCCTGTTGCAAATCCTGAAAAACCGGAAATGTTATATAAAACGCTTTGCGTAAACTTCCAGAATCGACACCAAATTTTATTTATAATACCTCACATTCTGAAATTGTCAATCTCAATTTCCTGTCCCAATCAGAAAAAAACAGGATTTTGAAAAAAATGGATGTACGGCTATGTTTGAAAAGAAAGGGGCGCTTTGGGTCTTACGCCAAAGGAGACAAGCGGAAAACTGCTGACAAGATTCACATCTCGTGTTATCCGGGACGTGATAAAATCCGAGCCCGGCGGGCCGGGGAAAAGATCGTAAAGGGCGCTTTCGGCAATACAGGGGCCCGGACAAACAGGGAAAAACCAATGGAACAGATGTTGCCGGAAAAAATCAGGCTTCTGGAAGTACTGAAAAAAGCGGGATTCCATGTCCCGGAATTTATTTATCTTACGGCCGAAGACTTCAGAAACGAAAACTTTGAGCAGTTGGAGGCCTTTTTCCGAAAATCCTGCCAGAGCTTCAAGGTGATCGTGCGAAGCGCGCACCCGCTGGAATCCTTCTTTAAAAGCGGGACATTTGATTCCCTTGAAATCAATGCGGACATACCCGGGATCAAATACGCCAGAAAACGCATCGTCCACCTTGCCGAAACCGCCAAAAAACTGCAGATCTTAAGGCAGCAGAAATTCAATAACGCCCCGGAGATCGATCCGGAGGACATGGGGGTCATTGTCATGCCCTTTATCCAGGGGGCAAAGGTGATGGCAAAAAAAATATGGAAATACTGGGAATTCGGCTATACCAACGAGTATGCCCACAAAATCCAGTGCGAATCCTATATCACGGAAACACCCCATGACATGAAACTGCTGGGCCTGTCAGAAGATATTCAGGCGTGCCTCGGATTTCCGTGCGAGATTGAATATATTGTTTCAAATATAAGCGATATCCATGTGGTCCAGGCTAAGGATATCTCAAAGGTGGAGCTGCTCGACGAAAGCGTCAGCCGGCGGAGCCTTAGGCTGGACGGGATCCGCAGAATCCGGAAAAGAAGAAATTACCGGGAGCGGATGGTCTATGTCATTGACAACAAATCCTTTTACCTCGATATTATCAACCGGTGCGAAGACCTGGTTCACGGATGGGGCGATCGGGATTGCAGCATAGAGGACGTACTCCAGATCATTGACGATTATGAGGCACAACTCGAGCAATTCGCCCTGAACCATGAAAGATTCGCTGTCCTGGGCCTGTCCATCAAAATCCCGGACGACCTTTTCCAGATCGCCAATCATTACCTGGAAGACACGCCAGAACTCCAGAAACGCCTGACCAGCGCCCTGTATAAGAATCAGTACAGGATCGATTACTTTCTGGCCGAATCCGATACCATCATCGCCAAGGACAGAATCCGGCTGAATCTCTGCACCCATGATGCATACGGGATTGACACGGTGAGAAATCCCGTGTGGTTTGTGTACTGGAAATTTGAAAAGCAGGATCCGATTGTCAGGGAGTTTAGAAGACTCGGGTTTAAAACCGGGGATATGATCGGCATTGACATTGATATGGATGAAAGGCCCACCGTTTACCGCTTGTAAGGCGCCGATGCGCTGCATCGGAACAAAGCACCCGAATAACCTAGGGGAGAAATCAAGCCGGCTTTTGCTCCGCAAACCGCCGCAGGCGGGATAACGTTGGGCGAAAGAATACGGTTGACAATATTCAGTGGTTCTTTTATGGATGGAAATTTATAAACAACACGGAAATGGCTTTCAAATCCGACAACAATACCGGAAAAAGGCTTTGCCGGAACCGAAGCCGGCAATGGCCGGTCAATGATAAAGACGTGCCTGCGGAGAGATGACCGAGTGGCTGAAGGTGCACGCCTGGAAAGCGTGTGTGCCTGCAAGGGCACCGAGGGTTCGAATCCCTCTCTCTCCGCCATATTTTTTACCGGGCACGAATCGACCCGAACCCCACCTGACCATCCGTGCTTCTGCGGCCACCGCTGAACTTTTCTGTGCGGCATCCAAATGCACGGGCGAGGTTTAAGCCATTATTTTCGGGCCAATTCGCAATGCCCGCATCAACGGGAAGGAATTAAGACAGGCTCGCCATGGCGTATCTGGTTTTTGCCCGCAAATACCGGCCTCAGCAATTCAGCGAGGTTATCGGCCAGGCGCACATTACGCGCACGCTGGCCAATGCCGTATCATCCGGCCGCCTGGCCCATG
The DNA here is from genome assembly GCA_964613595.1 of uncultured Desulfobacteraceae bacterium. Lineage (GTDB taxonomy): Bacteria > Desulfobacterota > Desulfobacteria > Desulfobacterales > Desulfosalsimonadaceae > Desulfosalsimonas. The sequence continues at coordinate 3,027 of CAZTHW010000068.1, forward strand.
CCATCCTGTTTTCCGGCCCCCGGGGCACCGGCAAGACCACGGTCGCTCGGATCCTTGCCAAATGCGTAAACTGCCGGAGCGGACCCACCACCGAGCCGTGCGGCCAGTGCCAGTCATGCCGCGAGATCGCCCTGAGCAACGCGGCCGATGTATTTGAAATCGACGGGGCATCTAACAACAAGGTGGAAAACGTCCGGGAACTGCGGGAAAACGCCAAGTACATGCCGGCCCACAGCCCGTACAAGATTTATATTATTGACGAAGTTCACATGCTCAGTGATGCTGCATTCAACGCCCTTTTAAAGACCCTGGAAGAACCTCCCGCCCACGTACTGTTTTTCTTTGCCACCACCGAGCCCAACAAGATCCCGATCACGATACTTTCCAGGTGCCAGCGCCATGATTTCCGGCGGGTGGAAATCGACGCCATCATCGATCACATGGAAGACATTTGCACACGTGAAAACATCGCCGTTTCCAGAAACGCCCTGGGCCTTATCGCCCGGGAGGCAGACGGCAGCATCAGAGACGCCCTGAGCCTGCTCGACCAGATTTTTACCTGCAGCCGGGGAGAAATCACAGACGAGCAGATCATCGACATTCTGGGTATTATCGACCGGCAGATCATCTTTGATGCCGCAGACGCCCTTTTTGCCGGAAACATGGCAGAACTGCTGTCCATCTGCGACCGCCTCTACAGGCAGGGCCGGCACCTGATGCGGTTTTACGCAGAGCTGATCGAACATTTCAGAAACCTGCTGGTGGTAAAGATGGGCGGCAGCGGCAAGGCCCTCTCTGGGGTGCCCGCACACGAAAAAACATACATGGCAAAACAGGTTGAAAATCTGACCGAGCCATATCTCAACCAGGTCTTAAACACGCTGTTTGAAGACGAATGGCGGATCCGGCAGTCGGTTTCCCCCAGGCACGCCCTGGAAATGACGTTTTTCAAGCTTTTCCAGATCCGGCCGGCCATGTCCATTGACCAGCTCATCGAAAAGATCGACCAGCTCAGACAGGGCATTGATCCGAATCTGCCGCCCCGCGGAAAAGCTGCGGGCACAGCCCCGGATCCAGGCCCGGTACCCGGAGAAAATCCGGCACCCCAACCCCCGGCAGAAGAACCCGCACAACCCGAACCGCCACTGCCGGAGACCGAAGACGACGCCCAACCGGAAGACGCATCCGGCTCTCCGGAGCCGGAACCTTCAGCGGACCAGGCTTTTGCCCCGGAGCCCGTTGACACCGCGGACCCGGAAAAAACCTGGGCGGCGCTGCGGGAGCGAATTGCCGGGAAATCGCCTTCCCTGGGCGCGTGCCTGGGCGAGGCCAGGCTGCAGGAGATGACCGGGGATCGGCTGAAAATCGAAGTCCGGTCCGCGGCCACCAATGTAAACCTGCTCAACCGGAAAAAGAGCATTGCCAACCTGGAAACCATCTGTACCGAGTTTTTCGGCAAGCCCATGCGAGTCAGCCTCGAAATCAAGGAGGAAGCGGACAATCCGCAAAAACAGAAACGCGAAGCCAAACATTTGAAGGAAGAGGCCTTAAACCACCCCCTGGTCGGGGCGGCCGTGAAAACGTTTAACGGCAAAATCGTTGACATCAAGATCCTACCCACAGGAGGAAACGCACAATGAAGAACATGGGAAAAATGATGAAACAGGCTCAGCAGCTTCAGGAGAAGATGACCAAGCTGCAGGAGGAAATGGCCGATAAAACCGTTGAGGCCACGGCCGGCGGCGGCATGGTCAAGGTCGTGGCCAACGGCAGGCAGCAGATCGTTTCCATCAATATTGAAAAAGAGGTGGTGGACCCCGAAGACGTGGACATGCTCCAGGATTTGATCCTTGCGGCGACCAACGAGGCGCTTTCCCGCGCCCAGGAGATGGTCTCCGAGGAAATGAGCAAGCTCACCGGCGGCATGAATATCCCGGGAATGATGTAGGACAGGCCATGAACCATTACCCGGAAGCCATTCTCAAACTGATCCGGCACCTGTGCAGGCTGCCGGGCATCGGTGAGAAATCAGCGGAGCGGTTTGCCATGCACCTGCTGACCGCACCGGACGAGGAAGTCGCCGGTTTGGCCCGAAGCATCGCGGATCTTAAAAAACAGGTAAAAGTCTGCAATACCTGCTTTTGCCTGAGCGACAGGCAAACCTGCCGGATCTGCAGCGACCCCGGACGGGATCACGGCCTGGTGTGCGTGGTGGAAAGCCCGGCGGACATGGCGGCCGTTGAAAAATCCGGCTCCTATCCCGGGGTTTATCATGTGCTCCAGGGCCTGCTGTCTCCCATGGACGGCATAGGGCCGGAAGAACTCCGCATCCGGGAACTGGTCGGCCGGGTGGCTGCCGGCAAGGTCAGCGAGGTCGTCATTGCCACGAGCACCAGCGTGGAGGGCGAGGCCACGGCCGATTATATCACCCGGGCGCTGAAATCCTATTCGGTGAAAATCACCCGAATCGCCTCCGGGGTTCCCATGGGCGGCGAGCTCAAGTACATCGACCAGGTTACGCTGAAAAAAGCCATGGAGGCCCGGCGTGCCGTCTAACCCCGTCACTCCCGAAGACCTGTTTAAATGCCGGCAGTGCGGTCAGTGCTGTCACGGCTACGGGGGCACGTATCTGAGCTCAGCAGACATTGAAAATATTGCCGGTTACCTGGGCATCCCCGGGGAGGACCTCATCGCGCAATACTGCACGGTCTCGGGCGGCCGCTACATCCTCCGGCAGAAACCCGGCGGATACTGCGTATTCTGGGACGAGCTCTGCACCATCCACCCGGTTAAACCCCGGATGTGCCGGGCCTGGCCGTTTATCGCGGCCGTGCTCTGCGATCCGGCAAACTGGGATGCCATGGCCGAAGCCTGCCCGGGCATGCACACCGGATTTGACAGGCAGGACATTGTCCGCTGCGTCCGGGAAAAACTGGAAGAACCGGACAGCAGCCCAAGCAACCCCCACCCGCAAAAAAAGACCGGCGGCATCTCATGATCGGCATATTCGACTCAGGCATCGGCGGACTAACGGTGGTTCGCGCCATCATGGACGCACTGCCGGAATACGACATCGTATACTTCGGCGATACCGCGCGAACCCCTTACGGAACCAAAAGCGGGCGCACAGTGGTGGAGTATTCCAGGCAGGACACGGATTTTCTGGTCAGCAAGGGCGCAAAAATTATCGTGATCGCCTGCAACACGGCCTCCAGCGTGGCCTATGAAGACATTCGGGACCGCTTTGACCTGCCCGTCTACGAGGTCATCAGCCCGGCCGTGGACCTGGCCCTGGATCAGACCCGAAAGGATGTTATCGGCGTGATCGGCACCCGGGGCACCATTGAAAGCGGCATTTACGAGCGCAAAATCCGCGAGCGCCGCCCGGAAGCAAAAATCCACTCCGCACCCTGTCCCCTTCTGGTGCCCCTGGTGGAAGAAGGCTGGAGCGAAAAACCCGAGACGCGCATGATCGTGAAAAAATACCTGCACCCCTTGAAGGTCCGACAAATTGATACCCTGATTTTGGGCTGCACCCATTATCCGGTGATCAAGCACGTGATTGCCCACAAGATCGGCAAAAAGGTGCGGATCATCGATTCGTCCGTGGCACTGGCCGGGCAGATCAGGCAGTTTCTGACCGATTTTCCGGATGTGGATGCGACCCTGGGCAAAAACGGCCACACCCGGTTTTACGTCTCGGACGTGACCCGGCAGTTCGAGAAAACCGCAAAAACGGTGATCAAGCGCAATATCGAACTCACCCCGGTGGATCTGCAGGGATAGCTGGGCCGTAGGGGCTCGCGCTAAATGGATGCCCGGTAATTGGGCCCCACAATGAGCATGCTGTTGGGCGAGACGCTCTGCAGGGTCTCCATTGTGCTGCCGAAGAAAAGCTCCTTGATCAGCCCGTGCCCGTAGGCCCCGAGTACGATCAGGGCATCATGCGGGATTTCATACAGGTTTTCCGCAAAAGAGCGGGTTTCAAAAATCCGCCATTCCCGGACATTCTTGTCCATTGGGTCGCGCAGTCCCTCCTGCTCGATAATATCCTCATAGTCCTGGCGGGTTCGCCTCCCCTCCTGGGTGAATACATCCAGGGGAAACCCGGAAATCCGGCTCAGGCGAATGCCGAGTTTGAGCGCCTTTACCGCGTTGGCAGATCCCCCGAACATCACGGCCAGGCTCTGCCACGGCTTGAATACCGCACTGGGAATATAAACGGGAAAACGCGCATTCTGAACAATCCGGCGAACGCGCGGGCCGATGTATCCCAGGCCGATCTTGGAGCTCATGTCCGTAATGCTTCTGGGGCAGCACATAAAATCGTAATCCACCGGAATATCCGGCAGCGTTGAAGCGGTGAAATGCTTGGGCTCCAGGAACTTCGGCGCCGGCAGCCCCATGCTTTCCACGATTTCCACCACATGATCCCTGGCTGTTTCCGGCGAACGAAGGTAGGAGCCGTCAAGATCCACCTGGACCACGTCGTTTTCAAAATACATCAAAAATTTCACGTAACCGGGAACGTAGACCACCGGCAGAATATCGAGATGCTTGCAGAAGTAGGCCGACTCCAACAGGGTTTCCCGGCCCAGCGGGGTGTTTCGGAAAATGTGCAGCATCTGCATTTCCATGAGCAACCTCCTCTTTGATGATTGGCCGGCCCGGATCGCGGGGCCAAACTCAGTGCATTGTCTGGACCATTAATTCGTGTCTGTATTTATCCAGCAGGGTGGCCTTGGAAACCATCCCCACAAACCAATTTCGCGATACCACCGGCATACTGAACAATCCGTTGGTATCCATCCGGTCCAGAACCTCTGAGAGTTCTTCGTGAACATCCACGGTCTCCACGTCGGTCTGCATGATCTGCTCCATAAAGACCGTCTCATACATGAGTGAGTCAAACAGATAAGCACGGATGTCATCCAGATGGATCATGCCCTGAAATTCGCCGGTCTGCTCATCGACCACCGGGAAATAATTCCGGTGCGATTCCTGGACCACCTTGATGAAATCGCCGAGCAGCATGTTGCGCGGCACGGTCTTGCAGTCCTTTTCCACCAGCTCGGAGATGCTCAGATCCGCCAGTACCTTGGCATCCGTGCGCGGCTTGAGATACTGGCCCTTTTCCACCAGGTCCCGCAGGTAAAAGGATGCCGGTTCAAAAACGTGGCATATGGTCGTGGAAAGCGCGGAAACCAGGATCAGCGGCAAAATGGTTTCATATCGCCCGGTGATATCGACAATCAAAAAAATCCCGGTCAAGGGGGCGTGCATGGTCCCGCTGATCAGCCCCGCCATGCCCAGAAGCGCATAACATCCCTCATTTACCCAGGACAAACCGGGCCACAGCATATCAATAAAACGATGGTACATCAGGCCGGTGAAACTGCCGATCACCAGGGCCGGGGCAAAAATTCCGCCGGAACCGCCCCATCCCAGGGTTAATGCCGTGGCCGCGATTTTGGCGCCCACCAGCAAAAGCATCAGCGCAAGACCCGGAACAAACGCGCCTTCCACCATCTGCTGGATCGAATGATAGCCTTCGCCAAGCACCCCGGGCAGGAGCAGGCCGATGGCGCCCACCATGCAGCCGCCGATGAGCGCGCGTACCCAGACAGGCAGTGTGATTTTTTCGGAAATATGGTGAGAATACCGCAGCGAGCGGGCAAACAGGACGGAAATCAAGGCGGTTAACACGGCCAGGCCGACTGCGGCCAGCGTGGAGATGACATCCACGTCAAACCGAAGATGGGTAAAGGAAATCTGATGCGTCTGAAGCAGACGGGTGACCTGGGCCCCGGCCACGGAAGCAACCGCAATGGGCACCACGTTGGCCGCCGACCACTCGCCCATGATGATTTCGATTGTAAAGACCATGCCGGCCACCGGCGCATTAAATATGGCAGACAGCGCACCGGCAGAGCCGCACCCTACCAGGGTAACCCGCTGGCGCTCGTTTAGCGAGAAAAGCCGGGATATATTGGAGCCGATGGAAGCCCCGGAAATGATCACCGGTGCCTCTGGGCCTGCAGAGCCGCCGGCGCCGATGGTCAGGCAGTTTGAGATCAGCCTGGAAAACGCGGACCGCAGCCGCAGCAGCCCCCCGTGGCGCGATACGCTGTATACCACCTCGGGCACTCCGTGGCCGGCGCCTTCGCGCACGACTTTTTCCAGAAACAGGGAAGATGCCGCCATGCCGATGCCGGGAAGCACGAAGGCCCACCAGTAATCCCGGAAAACCGAGAGATTTTCCATCAAGAAGACCAGACCGTGGCTGAGGGCCACGGCCGCCAGTCCGCTGCAGACACCGACCACGGCGCCAAAAGCGATCAGCAGCAGGCGGTCGTCCATGCGGAACCATACCCAACGGGACGGATTCAGCCGAATTTTCCAATCAGATGGTCTTATCAATGTTCTTTTGCCAGTATTCCTTTCGCCTGGGGACGCATTGTCCCGGTTATACCGCACCTCCGCTCAAACGGGCTTCAAACTCCACGATTTTAGTAATCAGCTTCTCCGGGGCCGGGATCTCGGAAAGAAGGTTTAAAAAAGTTGCATCGCGCAGACAATAAGACAGCCGGGACAGCAGGTGTAAGTGCTGCTGCGAACTTGCGGCTACCAGTACAAACAAAACATATACCGGCTTTTTGTCCACGGCCTTAAAATCAACCGGCCGTTCCAGGAAGAAAACCGCGATCTGGGTTGGTATTCCGGTCTGGTTGAGCGGGGTGCGCGGATGAGGGATGGCAACCCCGTTACCGATGCCTGTGGACATCATCTGCTCCCGGGCCACCAGGCTTTCGTACAGCGCCTGCCGGTCAGATTCGGATTCAATGCCCTTCATGGCGGAAACCGCCTCACCGATGACCGCCTCCACGGTCTGCCCGGGCAGGTGATAATAAATTCCGCCCCGGCCAACGGCATCGGCCAGGCTCTCGGATGTTCCCTCCGGCTTTTCCTTTTGCTGCTCACCGGGCGGGTGATACGGCAGGTTGTGTTCTTCCGCCCATTTGCGGAGGGCCGTATCACTGAACAGGCAGGTATCGCCGATCATTTTCACGGGGATCCGTCCCTGCCGAACCCAGCGCTCCACGGTCGTGGAGGGCAGTTCCAGGCAACTGGAAATCTCATCTATCTTCAGCTCCATGAAAAGCGCCCTTCTATTGTGATTTGCCGCTGTCGCCCCGGGAAAAAACGGCCCGGATCCAAACCCGGCATCTCGTTTACAAACAGGTTAAAATAATAAAATAATTCCATGAAATCAAGGATTTTCTTGTTCCCGCACACCGGCCGACAGTGTCGATTGCCGCGCGCTGATGCCCGGCTACTCGGAATAAGCATCCACCCACCATGCGTCCCATGGCCGCGAGGCCACCGCATCGGCGATCTTTCTGCCCAGATCGGTTTTCAATCGCTTCTGCACCACGGGCAGCCATTTCTCCGGGGTCTGCCCGCCCACGTCGGAAATGGATTTCAAATCCAGGATAAATGCCAGCTGGTCCGCATCATGGGCCAGCCTGGCCGCATCGGTTTCCTGGGAGTTGAATTCGGCAAGCAACTCGGATACATCACCGCCAAAGGGCAGGTTCCCGGTGGCATCCGCGATTGCCCGGTCTTCATCGGCGGTCACGTATTTCTTCTGCACGTAATTCAAATCCCCGATGCGCGCCTCTGGAAGATCATGGAGCAGGCACATGGTAATCAACCGGAGCCCGTCCACGCCCGGCTCCAGTTTTGCCATCACGTAGGCGATAAACGCCGCGGCAAAGGAGTGTTCCGCCACCGACTCCCGCCCGGCGCCCAGGAACGCAAATCCCGACCGGGGAATCTCTTTGAGCATTTTGGCCTCAAACAACAAATCCGCGATTTCTTTCATCCCGACTCCCTCTTTTTTGCTCCCTGGCAATATATGGC
>CAZTHW010000069.1:0-10762 GCA_964613595.1 uncultured Desulfobacteraceae bacterium
GTCTGCATCTTCCTTGTATCTGCGGCAAACTTGAAAATCGCTCAATTTAGGTTTACGTCTTGCTCATGTTCCGGGTGATCATCACCAGCGCCACGATCGAAAAAAACGCCACGCTCAGGCCCAGCACCTGGGAAACCGAGAAGATATCCAGGATATACCCGCCCCGGTCGTCTCCCCGAAATATCTCGATAATCGAGCGCAGGACGCCGTATAAGACCAGGTAAAACAAAAAAAGCTGCCCGGCAAAACGCTTGCGTTTGCGAAACGCAAACAATACAAGAAAAATAAACAGATTTGCAGCAGCAGAATATAACTGGGTGGGGTGCAGCGGCGTATGCAGCGGCGCCAGCGACTCCGGGTTTGCAAAGCTCACTGCCCACGGAAGCTCGCAGGTTTCTCCGTAGCAGCATCCCGCGGAAAAACAGCCCAAGCGCCCGAAAAAATGCCCCAAAGGCACAGCCAGAGCCGCAATATCCGCGGTTTTGCCCAGGGGTAGTCCGTAGGCCCGGATCAATGCCAGAGCCGTGGCAAAGGCCGCGATAAACCCGCCGTAAAACACCAGCCCCCCGCTCCAGATTTTAAATATATCCAGGGGGGCGGCCATGAAATAATCCAGGTTGAGAATGACAAAAAACAGGCGTGAGCCAAGGATTGCAGCAATGACCAGGTAAAAGCACAGGTCCACGATGCGGTCCGGGTCAACGCCCACGCGCCCGGCCTCGTAACGGGCAAAGAAGATCGCCGCCAAAACCCCCACGGCCACGAAAAAACCGTAGGTATACACGGTAAATTCACCAAACTGGAATATCACGGGAAACATAACTTGCGAATGCTCCGAATCGGGCCTGCAACGTTCTGTCCTATGCAGGCATTTTTCTGAAAATCACGTAGAAGGCAAAGATGACAATACCCAGGGTGATGGCGCTGTCAGCGACGTTGAATGCGGGCCAGTGAAAATCCTTGACATATAAATCAATAAAGTCGACCACGTTGCCAAAGCGCAGCCTGTCAATCAGGTTGCCAGTCGCCCCGCCGAAGACAAATGCCAGACCGGCTGCAAGCAGGCGCTCGCCCGCCGGGGTCTGTTTATATAAATAAATGATCAGCCCGAGTGCCACAAGCGTGATTATAAAAAAAACCATGCCCAAAGCGAAACCGCTTTGCGCAGCAAAAAGGCCGAATGCCCCGCCCGGGTTCCGGAAATGCACAATATTTAAAAAGCCCGGGATCACGGTAATGGTTTTATGCAGCGGCACCAGGTGGAGTATCACCCACTTGGCCGCCTGGTCTGCCGCGACCACAGCCGCGGATACCGCAATAAACAGAAAGTGCTTTTTGATCCGTTCCATGATGCGCAACGGATTATGCTCCGGATTTGCCAAGCGCATCGCTGCACCGCCTGCAAATGCCGGGATGATCGCCGTCGCATCCCACGGTCTCGTCATGAACCCAGCAACGCTCGCATTTTTCCGCGGCCGAAGGCGCCACCCGGATCCGTAAGCTTTCCATGGCCGTTTGGGCAAATGCATCGTCTGCCTGATCCAGGGGCAGCAGTTTCACACCGGAGACGATAAAAAGCGCCCGCAAATCCGACTTGTAGGTTTCAAGAAGCCCAAGCAGATCCGGGCCTGCGGCCAGGGTCAGTGCGGCGTCCAGGGAGTGTCCGATGACTTTTTGCGCCCGGGCGGTTTCCATGACCCGGGTGACTTCCGTGCGAACCTTGAGCAGGGTTTCCCACCGGCCGGCCAGATCCGCGTCCAGGTGTTCTTCCGCGGGTTCCGGGAACCGACTGAGGTGCACGCTTTGTTCCCGGCTGTCGGGTTGCGGCAGAAACGACCAGATCTCTTCTGCGGTAAAGGGCAGAATCGGTGCCATGATCCGTGTAATCGCGGTAAGCGTTTCAAACATGACGGTCTGGGCGCTTCTGCGCGCCCGGGATTCGGCAGGTGAAGTGTAGAGCCGGTCTTTTAAAATGTCGAGATACAGGCCCGAAAGATCGATGGTGCAGTAATTGTACAGGGCGTGATACACCACGTGAAACTCGTATGCATCATATGCCCGGGCACACCGCCGGATCAGCTCCTGTAGCCGGTGGCGCATGAAACGGTCCATATCCGGCATATCCGCGGTTGCCGCCCGGTTTTGGTCCGGGTCGAAATCATACAGGTTGCCCAGCATAAACCGGCAGGTGTTTCTGATGCGGCGGTAGGCATCGCTTAACTGCTGCAGGATGTTTTCCGATATGCGCACGTCATCCTTGTAGTCCGAGGCCGCCACCCACAGCCGCAGGATTTCCGCGCCGTACTTGTTGATCACCTTTTTGGGGGCGATCACGTTGCCCTGGGACTTGGACATTTTTTTGCCTTCGCCGTCGACCACAAACCCGTGGGTGAGCACCGAGCGGTAAGGCGCCTGCCCCTTGATGCCCACTGCGGTCAGCAGCGAACTGTGAAACCAGCCCCGGTGCTGATCCGATCCTTCCAGGTACAGATCGGCCGGCCAGGTCAGGTTATCGCGGGCCGCCAGCACTGCGGCGTGGCTGACACCGGAGTCAAACCAGACATCCAGGATGTCGGTTTCCTTTTCAAACCGGCTGCCCCCGCAGGCCGGGCACGCGGTTGCTTCGGGCAGGAAAAAGTCGGCTTCCTGTTCAAACCACACGTCCGCGCCGTTTTCCAGGAATGCGGAATATACCCGGTCAACTACGTCCCGGCTGATGAGCAGCTCGCTGCATTCAGCACAGTAAAACATGGGGATGGGCACACCCCAGGCGCGCTGGCGGGACACGCACCAGTCGGGCCGGTGCTGTATCATGCTGTAGATCCGCTCGCGTCCCCATGCCGGAATCCAGGTCACCGTGTCAATGGCTTCAAGCGCCTTTTTGCGCAAACCCGTGCGGTCCATGGAGATAAACCACTGGGGCGTGGCCCGGAAAATCACGGGCTTCTTGCAGCGCCAGCAATGGGGATAGGAATGGCGCATCTGCGCAGAAGCCAGCAGCATTCCGTCTGCCGCCAGCTTATCAATGATCTGCCTGTCTGCGGCAAACACGAACTCACCGGCAAGGCCGGGGACGTCATCTGTAAAACTGCCGCTTTCATTTACAGGAGAGTAAACGTCAAGTCCGTATTCCAGGCCGATCTCATAGTCCTCCCGGCCGTGTCCGGGCGCGGTGTGCACGCATCCCGTGCCTGCCTCGAGCGTGACATGATCTGCCAGCACCACAAGGGCGTTTCTGTCAATAAAGGGATGCCGGCAATGCATGTTCTCCAGGGCCGCGGGATCGATTTCGGCAATAACCGTGTAGTCCGGGATCGCGAAGGCCTGCATGCAATTTTCCATAAGATCCCGGGCCAGAATCAGTACCCCGTGCCGGTCTGTGTCCACGGCAACGTATTTGAATTCCGGGTGCAGGGCCACGGCCATGTTGGCCGGCAGGGTCCAGGGCGTGGTGGTCCAGATCACAATGGAGACGTTTTTACCGGAAAGCGCCGGGTCCACTTCTGCCGGATCATCTGCCAGCGGGAAACGCACGAAAATCGAAGGCGAGGCCTCATCTCCGTATTCGATTTCGGCTTCGGCCAGGGCGGTTTTGCAGCTGCAGCACCAGTAAATGGGTTTTTTGCTGCGAAACAGGCTGCCGTTTAATGCAAATTCACAGCACTGACGGGCAATTTCTGCCTCGTAGGCATAGTTCATGGTCAAATAGGGATTATCCCATTCACCCATCACGCCGAGCCGCTTGAACTCGTCGCGCTGCACATCAATGTATTTTTCCGCGTACTTTCTGCATTCCTGCCGGATTTCCACCCCGGTCATGGATTTTTTCTTCGGCCCCAGGGCCTTGTCCACGTTGTGTTCAATGGGCAGCCCGTGGCAGTCCCAGCCGGGTACGTATTCCGCGTTAAATCCGGCCATCTGCCGGCAGCGCACCACGATGTCCTTTAAAATCTTGTTTAAGGCCGTGCCGATATGAATGTTGCCGTTGGCATAAGGCGGCCCGTCATGGAGAATAAAGGGCGTGCGTCCGTGGGCATCCTTCCGGATTTGGGCATACAGGTTTTCCGCCTCCCACTTTTTGAGTTGTTCCGGCTCCCGGTTGGCCAGGCTCGCCTTCATGGGAAAACCGGTCTGCGGCAGGTTCAGCGTCTTTTTATACTCCATCGGATATAATCCCTCGTGTATCGTGGAATGGTTCATCGCGTGCGAAAGCGGGTTTAAAAGTCCTTCAATTTATGCCAGTATCACAAAATATGTCAAGGAATTTGACAGGCCCGCGCCCCGGGGTTTTGCTTGACAAGCACACAGGGGTTTTCTACTGTAATGCGCACTTTTAAACCAGAGGAGACATCAGATGATTGCGGTTGTGCAGCGGGTGAAGAGCGCCTCGGTTACGGTTGCAGGCGAAATGACAGGAAAAATCGGTCCGGGCCTGCTCGTGCTGCTGGGCGTGGCCCAAGCGGACGAGGCGCGCGACATTGCCTATCTGGCCGATAAAACCGTCAATCTTCGGGTATTTGCAGATGACGCCGGAAAAATGAACTGGTCGCTGGCCGATACAGGCGGGCAGATGCTGGTGGTATCCCAGTTCACCCTGCTGGGTGACTGCCGCAAGGGCAGAAGACCTTCGTTTGTAAATGCCGCGCCCCCGGAAAAGGCCGATGACTTTTATCAGCAGTTTGTCCGGCAGGTCCGGGAAAAGGGAATATCCGTGGAAACCGGGCAGTTTCAGGCCATGATGGACGTGGACCTGGTCAACGACGGACCGGTGACCCTGATTGTGGAAAGCAGGCCGGTTCACAATGATACGAAACGGTAAAATTTTTTTATATGCATGGATTATTGCGGCGGCGGCTGCAGTTTTCTTCCTGCTTCCGGCGCCGGGCCCCTGCGGTCAGTGGCAGCGCGTTGCCCGCATGATCGGCCACCAGGATGCAGTGGCGGTGGCCACGCCCAAAGGCGAAGCACTTTATGCCAAAAACGCGGGAAAACCCCTTGTTCCCGCCTCCACCCTCAAGCTGCTCACCGCGGATACCGCCCTGGCCCATCTTGGAGCCGATTTCCGGTTTGCCACGGAATTTTACCTGACCGCCGAGAACAACCTGGTAATCAAGGGATACGGCGATCCCCTGCTGGTCTCCGAGCAGGTTGCCGCGATTGCGCAAACCCTGGCCGCCCGGATCAATGAGATTCACGACATCGTCCTGGATGATACCTATTTCAAGACCCCCATCGAGATACCGGGCACGCGCGCGGATTCCACCCAACCCTATGACGCGCCCATAGGCGCCTTGTGCGTAAATTTCAACACGGTCAATTTCAAAAAGGTCAACAATACATATGTCAGCGCCGAACCCCAGACCCCCCTGCTGCCTACCGCACGCAGGAGGATACGCGGATGCGAACTTGAGTCGGGCCGGATTTTGCTTTCCTCCCGGAAAAACGAGAACCTGATATACGCCGGTGAGCTCTTTGCTTATTTTCTGGCGGAACAGGGGTTAAAACCGAAGGGGCAAATCCGGCCGGGGCGGGCGGATCCGCAGGCAGACCGACTGGTGTACCGGCACCGGTCCGGGTTTTTGCTCACCGAGGTCATTGCACGTCTCATGGAGTATTCCAGCAACTTTATCGCCAACCAGGTTTTGGTCCGCACGGGTGCAGCGGTATACGGCCCGCCCGGCACCCTGGAAAAAGGCGTGCGCGCGGTCAACACGTACGCCAGAGACGTGCTGGGCATATCCCCAACGGTCGTTGAAGGCTCGGGCGTATCCCGTCGCAACCGGATGACAGCGCAAATGTTTATGCCGCTGCTGGCCGATTTTGCCCCGCACTTTGCCCTGCTTTCCGAAAAAAACGGCGTATTCTGCAAAACCGGCACCCTGGACGGCATTCAGACCCGGGCCGGATACATTGAAAAAAAGGCAAAGCCCTACCCCTTTGCCGTGCTTATCAACACGCCGGGCAAATCCGCAGAACCGGTGGTGAAAGAAATTGCATCAATTGTGCGGGGGCTGAAAAAATAGGCGGCAGGCCGCGCAGGGATTTATGCCGGTTGGCAACGTTACAGCGAGGGTTCCTCGCCGCTGGTGATAAAGGCGTAGGCGTTGTGGTTGTGGATGGACTCGTAGTTTTCAACACCCACGGCATACCAGGTGATGTTTTTGTCCTCCTGGAGTCCCAGGGCGATATCCCGGGCAATATCCTCGACAAACTTGGGATTGGTAAAGCCTTTTTCCGTGACGTATTTTTCATCCGAGCGCTTTAGAACGGAGTAAACATCACAGGAGGCGGCATTTTCCACCAGTTCGACCATGTCCTCAATCCAGATGAACTTTTTAAACCGGGTACTCAAATAAACCTTGCCCCGCTGGTTATGGGCGCCGCACTCGCTGATTTCCCGCGAACAGGGGCAAACCGAGGACACCGGCACCACCACCTCTGAGACCAGGTCCACTTTGCACTTGGAATTCACCGAGCCGATAAACCGGCAGGTATAGTCCATCAGCCCGGGGGATCCGCTGACAGGTGCCTGTTTTTCGATAAAAAACGGAAACGTGACCTCGATGTGTGCGGATTCGGCATCCAAGTGGGATTTCATCCGGGTGAGAATATCCGAGAAGGTCTTTAAGGACAGCTTGGGGCGAAACAGATGCAGCAACTCGACAAAGCGGCTCATGTGCGTGCCTTTGCATTCGTGCGGCAGGTCCACGTACATGTTGATCGAGGCAACTGTGTATTGATGGCCCTTGTTGCGATCCAGCACCGTAACCGGATACCGCAGCCCCTTGATGCCGACCTTGTTGATGGGAATATTGCGGTAGTCGCGCTCGCTTTGCACGTCCTTCATGGTTCGCTGTATTTTCAGGCGCCGCAGTTCCGCCTCGGTATCATCACCAATCATTTTCGTCAAACCGTATGGTCCCTGTTTTATCGAAATTGGCCGGTCAGTTGGTCCGGTTTTCTTGTTTTAGCATATAGTCGATATTGACATGGCTCATGGAACGGAAGATATTGTCCTTGATCTTTTTTTTGCCCCGGGTCAGTTCATTGACCAGTGATTTCATCTCCCTGCGCTTGGAATTATTCGCGGAAGGACACGGATTGTCATATTCCGGAAGCCCGATCCGCCTTGCCAGGCGGCGGATCCGGTCTTCGTCCACGTATGCCAGGGGGCGGATAAGGGCAAAGCGCCCGGAAAACATTTCCTGCCACGGGCGCATGGTACTCATCACACCCGTATAACACATGTTGATGAACAGGGTTTCAATAATGTCGTCCTTGTGATGCCCAAGGGCGATTTTGTTGCAGCCCATCTCATCGGCAACTTCAAAAATCCGCTTGCGCCGCATACGGGCGCACATAAAACACGGATTTTCCCGGTTTGCCTCGCTGTGTGCGAATGGACCGTTGTCCGTATACTCAACACGCAGGTCCCAGCCCATTTCCCGGCACCATCTTTCCAGCTCCGGGGCAAAGCCGCCGTCAAATCCCGGGTCAATGTAAACCGGATGGAGGCGGTAATCAATGGGAATCCGCGCAAGCCGCACGGCAAGCATCCACATGAGCGTCAGGCTGTCTTTTCCCCCCGAAACCGCCACCAGGATACGGTCATCCGGGGCGATCATTTCATACTGATGAATCGCCCGGCCCATGTCCCGATTGACAGCCTTGTAATCATAATCAGACATTGGTTAAAACCCGAACCGGCTACGAATCGGTTTGCGCATCATCCTGGTGCGCAGTCGGATTTTCGGCTTCTTCATGCTGATGTACGATACCCTGGTAGTCTGTGTAATGTTCGGTCACAAAAACCTTGCCGGCTGCGATCTCCCGCAGCGCCACCACGATATCTTCATTATCCGGCGCATCGACCAGCCTGGCGGTGCCCTCTTTGAGCTGGCGTACACGCTTGGCAGCCGCGTGTACCAGGAAAAAACGATTTGGAATGCGTTTTAAGCAGTCTTCCACGGTAACCCGTGCCATTTTTGGAAACCTCCTGTTTTGATCAGCCTGTAAAAAGTCCTTTTTACAGGCAGTGTTAAGTTTTAAGTTTTAAGTGATTAAGTAAAATCAAAAAGTTCGGGTTTCGAATTTCGGATTTCGATATTCGAATTTTCTGAACGTATTTCTGCGTTCAGACGCTATACAATATCAACGAGCTCGTAATTTCTTCGTCCGCCGGGCGCATCCACCACGATTTCGTCTCCGAGCTGTTTTCCCACGATTGCCTGTCCCAGCGGAGATCCCACTGAAATGCGGCCTTCCTTGATATTGGATTCCTCCGGCCCGACGAGCTGGTAGGTGACCTCGTCTCCGGTATCCACGTTTTCAAGCACCACAGTGCAGCCGAACACGGCCTTTTCCTTGGAAAGCTGGTCCGGATCAATGACATCGGCGTTTGCCAGCTTGTATTCAAGTTCGTTGATACGGGCATCCAGGAAGCTCTGCCGTTCTTTTGCAGCATCGAATTCCGCGTTTTCGGACAAATCCCCGTGGGCCCGGGCCTCTTCAATGGCCTTGATGTTTCTGGGACGCTCCACGCCGCGAAGCCGGCTCAGTTCGTTTTTTAAAGTTTCGTATCCCTGTTTGGTGATCGGTACCTGTCTCAATTTGATTCCTCTGATACCCCGGTTTTGATAAATTCTGCGACCATGTCTCCCACCTCGGCGGTGGCATATCCCATTCTGCCGGCGCCCACATCCTTGACGCGGTCTTTTAACACTTTCTTGACAGCCGTCTCCACATCCGCAGCCGCTTTTTGTTCGCCCAGGGTTTCAAGCAGCAGCTGTGTGGAGGATATGGCAGCCAGCGGATTGATGATCTGTTTTCCGGCATAACGCGGCGCGGATCCGCCGATGGGCTCGAACATGGAAACCCCTTCCGGATTGATGTTGCCGCCGGCGGCGATCCCCATTCCGCCCTGGATCATGGCGCCAAGGTCGGTAATGATATCTCCGAACATGTTGTCCGTGACAATGACGTCAAACCACTCGGGATTTTTCACCATCCACATGCACGTGGCGTCCACGTGGGCGTAATCGGTCTCAATGTCCGGATATTCGGAAGCCACCTCGTAAAAGGCCCGTTCCCACAGGTCAAAGGCGTAGGTCAGCACGTTGGTTTTGCCGCATAGGGTAAGCTTTTTCTTCTTGTTGCGGCTGCGGCAGTACTCAAATGCAAACCGGATGCATCTTTCCACGCCCTTGCGGGTGTTAATCGATTCCTGCACGGCCACTTCATCCGGCGTGCCGCGCTTTAACGTCCCGCCGGCCCCGGCATACAGCCCCTCGCTGTTTTCCCGGACCACGACGAAATCGATATCCGCAGGCCCCTTGCCGCCAAGCGGGGTCGCCACCCCTTCGTAGAGCTTGACGGGACGAAGGTTGATGTACTGGTCAAGCTCAAAGCGCAGTCTGAGCAATAAGTCTTTTTCCAGGATCCCGGGCCTGACTTCCGGATGCCCGATGGCACCGAGAAAGATGCCGTCCATGCCGCGCAGTTCCGCGAGCACGGAGTCCGGCAGAATCTCGCCGGTTTTCATGTAATGCTCCCCGCCAAGGGGATACCACTTGAAGTCCAGGTTAAATCCGTGCTTTTCTGCGGCGCTTTTAAGCACCTTGACCCCTTCGTTCACCACTTCGGGGCCGGTACCGTCACCCGGGATGACGGCCAGGGTGTATGTCTTTCCCATCTGGTTTAACTCCTTGTTGTCAGTTGCGCAGTGTTACCAATATTGAGCAGCCTGTAAAAAGTCCTTTTTACAGGCAGTGTTAAGTTTTAAGTGATTAAGTGGTTAAGTAAAATCAAAACTTATCATTTTATTGCCTGGCGGTTATAATGGTTTCAGGACTTCCAAGGAAGTCCTTTTTCGCACCGCCGATCAGCCAGGGTGCTTACGGATTTCCTTTCTGCCAAAATGCCGTCAGCGGTATAATCAGCTTTTTGCGCGTTCATCAATATTTGCAGAAACAAATAGATTTCCTAATCCTGTTGATATCCTGATAGTGATGCAGCATCCGGCAGGTAGCCCACAATACTTGCGCCCGCCCGCACCTTGTCGCCCACGGCAACTGCCGGCCGGGATTCTTCCGGCAAAAACAGATCCACCCGGGAGCCGAAACAGATCATGCCGAAACGCTGCCCGGTTTTTACCGCCTGATTTTCGCCCGTGTTACAGATGATCCGCCTGGCCACCAGCCCGGCAATCTGCAGCACGCCTACAGTGTATCCGCTTTCGGATTCCAGGATTACCGCGTTGCGCTCGTTATGGGAAAACGCGGTTTCCCGGTCAGCCGGGTAAAAGCGGCCCGGGGTGTAGCTGATTTTCCTGACCCGGCCGCTGCAGGGGATGCGGTTGACGTGAACGCTGAACAGGTTCATGAAAACCCCGATCTGCAGGCACCTGCCCGCCACATACGGGTTGCTGTCAGTTACGCGTACGCAGACGACTTTGCCATCTGCCGCGGAAATCAGCGCGCCCTGTGTATCGGGCGTGATTCGGTCCGGATCCCGGAAAAACCAGCATATGAAGAATGTGACCGCCAGTGCGGGCAGGGCCAGGCTGACAATATCCAGGAGTGCGAAAATCAGCGTGGCAAAGCCTGCTGCTGCAATCAGCGGATACCCCGGCTCTGCAATAGGAAAGGCCGACCGGCTCTGCGGATCGGCCCGTAAAAAATGACCCATGTGCCTCTTCCCCAATCCTACCTAGTGCCTGAACGAAAACCGTCTTTTTCGCCAATATCTGTGTCAGGCTCAAATT
>CAZTHW010000070.1:0-10663 GCA_964613595.1 uncultured Desulfobacteraceae bacterium
GGCCATGGAGATGCCGTAACGGGTGCAGTTCCGCGTGCCCACAATTGCCACGGCAGGCCCGGCGGGAATATCTTCACCAAGGGCATACAAGTACGGCGGCGGGTCTGCAATCCGGGCAAGCCGGTAAGGGTATTGCACGTCGTGCAGGGTGATAATGCGGTATCCGTTTTCCCGGCAACAGGCAATTTCTTTTTGCGGCCCCTTGGCCGATCCGGCCCGGATCACACTTTGAGCACTTTTCTCCGTCATGCCCGCCACGCCCAGCAGATCCGCGCGGCTGGCGGAAAGTACGTTCTCCGGGGACCCGAACCGGTCTATCAGGCGTTTATAGATAAGCGGCCCGATTCCGGAGGCCTGCCTCAATGCCATCCATGCATGGAGAGGATCCTTCTTTTCCCCTGAGCCCATCTGAAAAACCGTATCCCCTATCCTGAATCGTAACCGTTCACAGTTATCAGTTTACAGTTCAGGTTTTTATTTAATGGCTGCAAGCTGCAAGCTGCAAGCTACAAACTGTGAACTGCAAACCGTGAACCGTGAACGGTTACCCTGAATCAAACAATCGGATCAGCCGTTTGGTTCCGCCTGGGGAGACTGACCCGTGGGAATCCCGGCACCCTCCATGATGACCAGGGTGGGGCTGGCCACGAAAACCGAGGAGTAGGTTCCGATCAACACGCCCACGATCAGGGCAAAGGCAAAGTCGTGAATAATGTCGCCGCCCAGGAAAAACAGGCAGAGCAGCACGATCAGGGTGGTGGCTGATGTCAGGATCGTCCGGCTCAGGGTTTCATTGATACTTCGATTGATATTCTCCTCCAGGCCCCGTCGGGTATAGCGCCGGAGGTTCTCCCGGATCCGGTCGAACACGATAATGGTATCGTTGAGCGAATACCCGATGATTGTCAACAGGGCGGCCACGATGGGCAGGGAAAACTCCTTGCCCGTAAGGGTGAAAACCCCCACCGTAATGGTCACGTCATGGATCAGGGCGATAATGGCGCCCATGGCATAGCGCAGGTGCAGCTGCCAGAACAGCACGAGGCTGACGAGCAGGGCTACCAGGATCAGAATCGGGATGCTCATGTTAAACAGGGAAAACAGGTATACGGCCCCGATAAGCGCTCCTGCGGTAACCGCGCTGACCATCCATTTCATTTCAAACCGGCCGGATATGTAGATGGTGATAAACAGCAGGGCGTAAAACAGGGCAAACAGCGCTTTTTCCCGCAATGTCTGCCCCACCTGGGGCCCCACCATTTCCACCCGCCGGATCTCTGCATCCGTGCCGGTGGCAGATGAGACTGCCCGTGAAACCTGGCTGGAAAAATCTTCCCCGGTGGCCACGGACTTATCGGTACGTACCAGATATTCGTTGTCCTCCGGTTCCCCGAAGCGCTGCACCGCAGATCCCCCCAGATCGATTTCCGCCAGGCCGGACTTGATGGCCGCGATGCTGACATCCTTTTCAAATTTGACCTGAATGACGGTGCCGCCGACAAAATCAATGCCGTATTTGGGGCCTCCCATGATCACCAGCGTCAGGATGCTCAAAACAATCATAAATGCGGATATCCCGTATCCAAGGTATCTCCTGCCGATAAAATTGATGTTGACACCGGGTTTGATAAATTCCATGGAAAAATCCTTATATTCCTTATATACTGAGGGTTTTCATCCGCCGCACGCTGTATAGATAATCAAAGATCAGCCGGCACACAAACAGGGCCGTAAACAGGCTGGCCAGCACGCCCAGGCTCAGGGTTACGGCAAAGCCTTTTACCGGGCCGGTACCGAACTGGTAGAGCACAAGGGCTGCAATCAGCGTGGTCACATTGGCATCGAGCACCGCCACTGCGGCCCGGTCAAAACCCGCATTAATGGCTGATCCCGGCGTCTTGCCCAGCCGCCGTTCCTCCCGGACACGCTCGAAAATGATCACGTTGGCATCCACAGCCATGCCGATGGTCAGGATAATACCGGCAATTCCGGGCAGGGTCAGGGTCGCGCCGAAAGCAGCCAGTCCCGCGGCGATCAGAACAATGTTTAAGCCCAGCGCAAGATCGGCGATCAGCCCTGCCAACTGGTAGTACAGGACCATGAACAAAATCACCAGTGCGCCGCCCACCGCCATGGAGATAAATCCCATGCGTATGGAGTCATGCCCCAGCGACGGCCCCACGGTGCGTTCCTCGATGATTTTCACCGGCGCAGGCAGTGCGCCGGCCCGCAGAACGATGGCCAGGTCGTGGGCTTCCTGCATGTCAAATTGCCCCGTAATCCGGGCCTTGCCGCCGGGAATCTTTTCCTGGATGACTGGCGCGGAATACACATTGTTATCCAGGACAATGGCCAGGCGCTTATTGACGTTTTCTTCGGTCACCCGCGCAAAAATCCGAGCACCCTTGCGGTCAAAATCAATGGTGACGTAAGGCTGGTTAAACTGCTGGCCGATCTGCACCCGGGCATCTTCCAGGTAAGCCCCGGTCAGCAGGGCGCGTTTTCTCACCAGGTAGGCCTGGCGCCGGCCGCCGGTAGCCTCTCTGCTTTCGTAGAGGATTTCGCTTCCGGGCGGCGGCTGGCCGTCCATGGCTTTTTGCAGGCTGTGCTCTTCGTCTATTAGCTTGAACTCGAGCTGGGCGGTCCTGCCGATCAGTTCCTTGGCCCTCCGGGTATCCTCGATGCCGGGAAGCTGAATCAGAATTCGCCGTTGGCCCTGAACACGGATATCCGGCTCGTTGACGCCGAACTGATCGATCCGGTTGCGAATGGTCTCTACTGCCTGCTTTACGGCCTGCTCGCGAATTTCGGTCACCCTTTTCTTGGTAAGCCCGATTTCCGCATAAAGCTCGCCTTCCCGGGTGGATGTGGAACGAACCTCGACCTCGGCAAATTCCTCTTCGACCAGATCCGCGAATTTCTCCCGATCCTCCGGATTGAGCAGGCGCAGGCTGAGTCCGGCATTGCCTGCCGCCCGGAGTTGTCCGTGCCGGATGCGCGCCTCGCGCAACAGGGATCGCAGTTCGCCCCGGATACTTTCAATCCGGCTTTCCACCGCCTTCTCGGTCTCCACCTCCAGTGCCAGGTGCATACCGCCCTGCAGATCCAGCCCCAGGTTAATCTGTTTGTGCGGCCACACCTCCGGGCGAAACGTCGGGACCACGCAGATCACCGCGGCCAGCAGCACCCCCAGTACCAAAACCAAGCGCCAAGTATAGCCTTTCAACACAACCACCCCTTTGGTTCCCGCAGTTGGCCTTCATCATTGTTTTCCCCCGCCCCGTGCGCCGTTCAGGGCGGATTTTCATTCCGCCCTCTCACACGAGCCGGAGGGCAAACCTCTCCGGCCTCCTGGAATTTTTAAAGATGTTTTATTACCACCAGTATGGACAAATCAAGCATTCTGTTATGTTTTCTGGGAATCGCTCTGTGCGGGCTGGCTCAGACCGGCGATGCTGCCCCGGGTCACCTTGACGCGGACCTTTTCGGCGATTTCAACGGTGACCGCATTTTCGTCCAGCGAAGTAATGGTGCCGTGAATACCGCCGCTGGTAATCACCCGGTCGCCCTTCTTTAGATTGCTGATCATTTCCTGGTGCGACTTGGCTTTTTTCTGCTGGGGCCGGATGAGCAGAAAATAGAAAATCACGAACATCAGGATGATGGGCACAAACGCGGCAAACCCGCCGCCCTGGGCCCCGGCGCCGCCCTGCCCCATGGCGTAAGCTAAATCAAACACTTCCCTACCTCCTTTTTAAGCTGTTGATCACCCGGTTTTTTCGGCCGGGTTATAGAATCTTTTTTCAAGCGGTAACATGATTTCAGGAATAAATCCGAAGCACGAAATCCGAAATCCGCATTTTTGATTTTACCTGTCAGTCACTTTCTATCCGGCTGTCTCCGGGCAGCATGTTGTGATCGGGTTCAATGCTCACGCTGATACTTCTTCGAATCTCGACATCCAGAATTTCCCGCTTTTTGCGGTTTAACAGGTATGCGGCCACATCCGGCGGCAGATAGCTCTTCACGCTGGTCACGCCGTTTTTGATGGTCTCAAGACGCAGCCTTCGCAGAAAAACCAGGGCCAGCGACTCGGTTGACTGGATCACGCCCTTGCCCTGGCAGTATTTGCAGGGTTCAAAATTGATGTACCGAATCGAGGGGCGGATCCGCTGCCGCGACATCTCCAGCAGGCCGAAAGCAGATATCCGGCCGACCTTGGTCCGGGCCTTATCCGGCTTGAGCTCGGTTTTCAGGGTCTGCTCCACCCGGGATTTGTGTTTCCGATCCCGCATGTCGATAAAATCGATCACGATCAGCCCGCCAAAGTCCCGCAGCCGAAGCTGCCGGGCGACTTCTTCGGCAGCCTCCAGGTTGGTCTGCAGTGCCGTGGCCTCTATCGAGGATTTCTGGGTGGCCTTACCCGAATTCACGTCAATGGAAACCAGGGCCTCGGTCTGCTCGATGACAATGGAGCCGCCGGATTTGAGCTTGACCCGGTTGTCAAAAATCGATGCGATCTGCTCTTCGAGCTGGTACTTGGTAAAAATCGGCTTGTCCGCGGAATGCCGCTTGACAAGGTTTTTGTGCTGGGGCGAGATAATCTGTATGAATTCCTTGACCTGTTGATAGACCGTGTCATCATCGATTAAGATTTCCTTTACATCCGTGGTAAAAGAATCCCGGATGGCGCGAACGGCAATGTTTCTTTCCTTGTAGAGAAGCACCGGCGCCTTTTCATCCACGGCCTTCTTCTTGATGTTTTTCCACAGCCGCATCAAATATCGGACATCCTTGGAAACGGCGGTCTTGTTTGCACCCTGGCCCGCTGTCCGCACGATCAGTCCGTAGTCTTCGGGCAGCTCCAGACCTTCGACAATCTTTTTCAGCCGCTTGCGCTCGGTCTCATCGGTAATTTTTCTGGAAACGCCGCGATTCTTGTTACCCGGCATCAGCACGGTATTTCTGCCCGGCAGGGAAACATATGTGGTCAGCATCGCGCCCTTGTCCATGATCGGGTCGTTGGTCACCTGCACGATGAGTTCCTGGCCGCGCTTCATGATGTTTTTCAGCGACTGGCCGCCGGAGGGATCATCCTGGAAATAATCGGGGTGAATCTCCTGTTTCTGGAGAAAGCCGTTTTTTTCCGCACCGTAATCCACGAAAACCGCCTGAAGGCTTGGCTCCACCCGGGAAACCACAGCCTTGTAAATGTTTCCCTGGGTAATCTCCCGGGCAGTGGTTTCCACGTGAAATTCTTCGAGCCGGTTGTCGGTGACCGTGGCAATGCGGCATTCCTCCGGGTCCACGGCGTTGATAAGGATTTTGCTGGTCATCGGTTTTTTCTTCCGGAATAAATCTTTAATCTTTTGCGTCCAAAGCGCCTGCATCGGGCCGGATTATCATGGTTTGAAAGTCAATGTAAATGGAAATCATTCCTGAATTGAAGTGTAAATAGGAAATCAGCGGGAACAAGTCAAACGATTTCTGGCAGATGGCAGCAGCAGGCTTGATCTTTCGTCCATACTATGGCATGAGAATTGGGATTACAACAACCATAAACAAATGAGGCAACAGGCAGAAAATGGAGGAACGCTACGACCCCCAATCCGTTGAGCCGAAATGGCAGGCCGTCTGGGAACAAACCCGGGCCTTTGCAGTAACCGAGGATCCGGACAAGGAAAAATATTACCTGCTCGAAATGTTTCCCTATCCCTCGGGCAGGATTCATATCGGCCATGTGCGCAATTATACTATCGGCGACGTGGTGGCCCGCTACAAGCGGATGTGCGGTTACAACGTACTTCACCCCATGGGATGGGACGCTTTTGGCATGCCTGCGGAAAACGCGGCCATTGACAACAACACGCATCCGGCAAAATGGACCTATGAGAACATTGCGGCCATGCGCAAGCAGTTAAAGCGGATGGGATTTAGCTACGACTGGGAACGGGAACTGGCCACCTGCGATCCGGAATACTACAAGTGGGAGCAGTGGCTGTTTATCCGCATGTATGAAAAAGCCATGGTCTACCGCAAGGAGTCCTATGTCAACTGGTGCGAGACCTGCAGCACCGTGCTGGCCAACGAACAGGTGGAAGCCGGCAGCTGCTGGCGCTGCGGCCGGCCGGTGCAGCAGAAAAAACTCTGGGGATGGTTTTTCAAAATCACCGATTATGCAGAGGACCTGCTGGAATACTGCGACCGGCTTCCCGGGTGGCCCGAAAAGGTACTCACCATGCAGAAAAACTGGATCGGCAAAAGCACGGGCGCGCAAATCGCATTTCCCATCCACGGCACGGACGAATCCCTCTCCGTGTTTACCACCCGGCCGGATACCATATACGGAGCCACCTTTATGGTGCTGGCCCCGGAACATCCCCTGGTAAAACTGTTGGCCGAAGGCACCGGCCAGGAAGATGCCGTCTCCGAATTCGTGGCGCTTATGGCCCGGGAAAGCCATACCGACCGGATAACAGAGGAGCGGGAAAAAGAAGGGGTGTTTCTGGGCGCCTGGTGCATCAACCCGGTCAACAACCGGCAAATCCCCATATATACCGCAAATTTCGCGCTCATGGAATACGGCACCGGTGCGGTAATGTCGGTTCCCGCACATGACCAGCGGGATTTCGAGTTCGCCCGGAAATACGGCATAGAAATCATCCCGGTCATCAAGCCCGAAGATCTCAGCACCGGGGAAATTGCCCGGGATCAGGCCTACACCGGCGACGGCGAGATGGTCAACTCCGGCCCGTTTGACGGTATGCACAACCGGCAGGCCTACGCGGATCTGATTGCTTATTTCGAAAAAAACGGCATGGGAAAACGCGCCGTGAGCTATCGGCTACGGGACTGGGGCATTTCCCGGCAGCGCTACTGGGGCGCGCCCGTGCCCATGGTGCACTGCCCGAAGTGCGGCATCGTACCGGTGGATGAAAAGGACCTGCCGGTGCGGCTGCCCGAAGACATCGATCTGCTCGAAGGCGGGGGATCACCGCTGTCGGCCCACGAAGACTTTGTCAACACCGAATGCCCCAAATGCAAGGGCCCGGCCAGACGGGAAACCGATACCATGGATACGTTCGTGGAGTCGTCCTGGTATTTTGAGCGATACTGCAGCCCCGGCTATGATGGCGGCATGTTCGACCCGGCAGCAGTGGATTACTGGATGCCGGTGGATCAGTATATCGGCGGCGTGGAGCATGCGGTCATGCATCTGCTGTACTCCCGGTATTTTACCCGGGTATTAAAGGACATGGGGTTGGTGGATTTCAAGGAGCCGTTTACCCGGCTGCTGACCCAGGGCATGGTCTGCAAGGAAACCCAGCATTGTACCGATCACGGTTACCTGTACCCGGAGGAAGCCGAAGACCGGGATGAATCCATATACTGCAAAAAGTGCGGCAATCCGGTGGAAATCGGCCGGGTGGAAAAAATGTCCAAGTCCAAAAAAAACATCATTGACCCCAACCAACTCGTGCAATACTACGGCGCGGACACGGTGCGGCTGTTCTGCCTGTTTGCCTCGCCGCCGGAACGGGACCTGGAATGGAGCGAACGGGGCGTGGAAGGCGGATACCGTTTTTTAAACCGGGTCTGGCGCCTGGCCCGCACCTGGATGTCCCGCCTGGAAAACACCCGTGCCTATGACGGCGCCCCGGGCGAGCTTGATGAAACCCCGCGGGGTCTTTACATCAAGACGCATCAGACCATCAAGCGGGTAACAGAAGACATCGAGGCGCGGTTTCATTTCAACACCGCCATAAGCGCGGTCATGGAGCTGGTCAATGCCATGTACGGTATTGACTCGCAGATCACCCCGGATGAGGCTGACCCGCAAACCGCAGGGGTGATGCGTCACGCCCTGGAAACGGTGCTTCTGCTTCTGGCACCCATGGTGCCGCATATCACCGAGGAAATCTGGGCGGCCCTGGGTCATGAAGCCGGCAGCCTGGCCAATGCATCCTGGCCCGTTTTCCGGGAAGACGCACTGGCGGCGGAAACAAAGCTGATCGTGGTACAGGTCAACGGAAAACTGCGGGGGAAATTCGAAATCGAGGCGGATGCCGACGATGAGACCATCAAGGCCCGGGCCCTGGAAGATGAAAACGCAATCCGGTTTATCGGAGATAAGCCGATCAGGAAGGTCATTGCGGTCAAAAACAAACTGGTCAATATCGTAGTTTAGGAAGGATGCGCAAATGACCGTCCCGGGCACCCCGCTTATGAAAACCCTCCTGCAGGCATGCGGTATTTTCTTTCTGGCCGTATGCATGGCTGCCTGCGGCTACCGGTTTTCCGGGGGCGGCCGTCTTCCGGGCGATGTCAGCCGCCTGACGATTGAGACTTTTGAAAACCGCTCAGGAGAGATCGGCATCGAGTCGGTGATCACCAACGATATCATCTACGAGTTCACGCGCACCGGCAAAGCCGATGTCACAAAAAGCCAATCCGCCGAGGCCGTGTTAACCGGAGTGATCCGATCGTCTCGCAGCAGCACGATCTCGCACGTAAGCTCGCATACCACGGCGGATCGCCGGATCACGGTTACCGTGGACGTGAAACTCGCCCGCCCTTCGGGAACGGTGCTTTGGTCGGCCAGCGGCATTTCCGCGTCTGAGGAATACACGGTTGCCGATGACAAGATCGTCACCGAACAGAATAAAAAATCCGCTGTGGCCAAGCTTTCCAGCCGGCTTGCACAGCGGATTTACTATCGGATGACAGATGATTTTTAAACGGCGGTGTTGGCCCGGCGGCTTAAGCGGGAAATTTTGCGGGCTGCGGTCTTGCGGTGAATCACACCCTTTTTGGCGGCCTTGTCAATTACGGACTGAGCTTTTTGCAGTTCACCGCCGGCATCACCGCCGACTTTCGCAGCGGAACGCAATTGTTTTTCCGAGGTCTTGACCCGGGTCTTGACCGCCCGGTTTCGCATGCGGCGCTTTGAGTTCTGCTTGATTCGCTTCAGCGCGGATTTATGATGTGCCAACTTTTTGTCTCCTTGTTACTGATGTAAATTGTATTTTTTAATAATATTCGCGGGTTTGCCCTCAACCTGCCTTAAAAACCGCAGTCTAGAATAATTACCGTACCGCAAGGACAATGTCAAGACGAAAATGCCGATAAAACCAATTTTCATTATCATAACCACGGCAACGACAGCCATCGTGATCTGAAATGGACGAAAAGAAAAACGTCAGCCGGGCCGCCGGTGTTATCGGACTGGCCACATTGATCAGCCGGATTCTCGGGTTTGTCCGGGACATGGTGATTGCCTGGTTTTTCGGTGCCGGGCGGCTTTCTGATGCCTTTTTTGTCGCCTTTCGCATCCCCAACCTGCTGCGGCGGCTTTTTGCAGAGGGCACCCTGAGCATGGCATTCGTTCCGGTGTTCACCGAGCAGATGGCACGTAACGGCCGGCAGGAGGCATTCGCCCTGGCCCGGTCGGCGCTCCGGATGCTCTCGATTATCCTGGCAGCAATCTCGATTGCCGGCATCGCCGGGGCGCCCTGGATCGTCACGGTCGTGGCGCCCGGGTTTACCGGCGCCAAGTTCGCCCTGACCGTGACCCTGACCCGGGTCATGTTCCCCTATATTATCTGTATCTGCCTGGTCGCCCTGTGCATGGGCATTTTAAACGCCCTGGGACATTTTGCCGCACCCGCCCTGGCACCGGTTTTTCTCAACCTGGCCATGATCGGCAGTGTCCTGTTTATCGCCCCGCACTTAGACACCCCGGTCTTCGGACTGGCCATCGGGGTGCTTGTCGGCGGCGTACTGCAACTGGCCCTGCAGGTGCCGTTTCTGATCCGCAAGGGCATCGGTCTCCGGCAAAAGGCCCCCCTGTGGCATCCGGCCCTGAAACGGGTCGCGCTGCTCATGGGGCCGGCGGTCTTTGGCGCGGCGGTCTACCAGGTCAACATCCTGGTGGGGACCCTGCTGGCCTCGCTTCTGCCCGAGGGCAGCGTATCCTACCTGTATTACGCAGACCGCCTGGTACAGTTTCCCCTCGGGATATTTGCCATCTCCACGGCCGTGGCAGTGCTGCCGAGCCTGTCCCGGCAGGCCGCGGCAAGCGATTTCAATGCCCTGGAAGATACGTTTCTCTATGCCATGAACCTGACCTTTTTCATCACCATTCCGGCGATGGCCGGATTGATCGTGCTGCGCGAACCCATTGTGGGCCTGCTGTTTATGCGCGGGGCATTTGACATGGACAGCATGCAGATGACCGCCTACGCCCTGTTTCATTACAGCGTCGGACTGTGGGCCTTTTCCTCGGTGCGCATCGTGGTCTCCACATTTTACGCGCTCCAGGACACCAAAACCCCGGTAAAGATGGCCACTTATTCGATTATCGCAAACATCGCACTGGGCGTCATCCTGATGGGACCGCTGGGACACGGCGGGCTGGCCCTGGCCACCTCCCTGGGCTCCATGCTCAACCTGATGCTTTTATCCGCGGTGCTGCAAAAGCGCCTGGGCGGGCTGCGATGGAAAAAGATCGTTGTTTCCACCGGCAAAACTGTGATAAACTCGATGATCATGGGTTTGGGACTCGTTGGCTGGCTTGCGCTGTTTCCCCCGGATTATGCCGGAACGGACCTGCATCTGCTGGCAAACGTATTTGCCGCCGTGATTGCAGGGGTTATCATATACG
>CAZTHW010000071.1:0-10566 GCA_964613595.1 uncultured Desulfobacteraceae bacterium
ATTCAAACCGGCCGAACTCGTCATTGGCCGGGTCCAGGCCATTGGTCCAGGACTTGGCGGAAAAAGGCGGATTGGCCACAGCAAAGTCAAAGGTCCTGAGGCTGCCGTCCGGATTCTTGAAGTAGGGGGCCGACAGGGTGTTGCCTCTCCAGAGCTCTGCTGTGGGGTAATCATGGAGGATCATGTTCATCTTTGCAAGGGCCCAGGTGGCATTGTCATTTTCCTGGCCGTATAGGCTCATGCCATTGGGCGCCTCGTAAGCGGCCCGGAGCAGCAAGGAACCCGAGCCGCAGGTGGGGTCGTATACGGTTTGATCCTGGCGAGTATCCGGGCCGATACCAACCACCTGAGCGATCACCCGGGAGACTTCGCCCGGGGTATAAAACTGCCCCTTGCTTTTGCCGGCCTCGGTGGCGAAGTGGCGCATCAGGTATTCATAGGCATCACCCAGCAGATCGTCACCATCCGCCCGGTTGGCCCCCAGATCGAGCTTGTCAAAGATAGACACCAGCTTGGAGAGCCGGTCCTGCATGTCCTTGCCGGAGCCGAGCTTGGTCTCGTCGTTGAAATCGGCTTGGTCAATCACGCCCTTTAAATCATTTGCCTCGGCCAGCCTACCGATAACCTTGTTGATCTTGTCCCCGATTTCCTTGTCGCCTTTCAGCGCCACCATATCATTGAAGCTGCCGCCTTCCGGGACCTCTATGAGCGACTCGCGCTTGTCGGAGACATACTTCATAAACAGCAGCGTCAGGACATAATCCTTATACTGTGAGGCATCCATGCCGCCGCGTAGCTCGTCGCAAGATTGCCAAAGAGAGCTGTAGAGCTGGGATTTCTTCAGTGCCATTGGGTTCGTTTCTTCCTGCTTGTCTTGTCAGGTAAACAGTTGTGACTTCGAAAAAAAATTGAATATATCAGACCCCTTAAACTTGAATCAACACAACAACGGTCATCTTCCAGGTTTTCAAAGAGGTGATGGGGTTTGAGATAATAAATTGGCCGCCAGAAAACAATGGGAAAAGGATACCGCCCCTGCTTTGCACTTTACGGTATTTTTATAACGTGTTGTGAATGATCAATATTTGGTACTCTCTGCTTTATTTAAATCTGTTGTTGCCGGGGGTGGATTCTCTGTGGTGCGCAAAAAGAGGAAACGAATCAGCATAAGTTACTTAGAAGTACCCCATTTCGCCGGGGGGCGAAACCCGAATTTACAAGTAACTAAAATTATAAGGTAAAATTTTAAGTTACTTATAAGTACAAGCAGGTTTATACACGTCCGGGGCCACTTTCCACACAAAAAGAGCAGCATGCCGATGAAACTTTCCGAACTGATCGACAAGATCGACGCGGTTGTCATTGCCGGGGACGATAAACTTGACCTGGAGATCGAGCGTATCGGCGCCAGCGACATGATGAGCGATATCCTTGCGGCAAACATGGGTACCAGAAGTATGCTTTTAACCGGCCTGACCAACGTGCAGTCCATTAAAACCGCCGTGATTGCCGGTGTCGAGGCCATCCTGTTTGTCCGGAACAAGCGGCCGCCCCAGGCGGTCGTTGATACGGCCAACGCCCACGGCATTCCCCTGCTGACATGTCCGTATTCGATGTTTGTCACAAGCGGGCGCCTGTACGCCCAGGGATTTACCGGGCTGAACGGATCGCGGTAAATGGCGGCGCTAAAAAAAAGCTTTCAGATCAAAAGCCGGGATTTCATCCATGCCGGGGAGGCATCCATATCCGTGCAGAACATGCTCAAGCAGATCGGCATCGCGCCCGCGCTCATCCGACGCGTGGCCATCTGCGCATACGAAGGGGAGATGAACGCGGTGATGCACGGCGAAAACGGAAAGTTCCGCATAGAGGTCAACACCGATAAAATCATTCTGGACATTTCCGATGAAGGGCCCGGAATTGGAGATATCGAAAAAGCCATGGAAAAAGGGTTTTCCACGGCCAGTGAGGACTACCGGGAAATGGGATTTGGCGCCGGCATGGGACTGCCGAACATGGAGACCAATGCCGACCGCCTGGACATTGAGTCCGAAAAGGGACAAGGCACCAGGGTGGTGATGCGTTTTTCGCTGCCCCCCGGGTCCCGGGAAAATAAAACAGGGCAAAGCGCATGATCGGGGAATATATGACATTCCAGGTCGATAAATGCACGGGCTGCGCACACTGCGTAAAAGCCTGTCCCACCCGGGCCATCCGCGTCCGCGACCACAAGGCCGTCCATCATCCGGATCTGTGCATCGGGTGCGGGGAATGCCTCCGGGTATGCCCGGAAGGGGTGATTCAGTCCAACGTTGAATCCCAATTTCCGCTCGACCCGGATAAAACCAATGCGGCAATTATCTCGCCGGCGCTTTATTCCCAGTTCCCGGATACCATGCCGTGCGATGTGCTCAGGGCGGTCAAGGAAATGGGCTTTGACCACGTAGTGGATCTTTCCTTTCACCTGGAGATGTTCCAGTTCGCAGTGGAGCGGTTTATCGCGCAGAACCGGCAGAACCGAAAGGCCCCGTTTCCGCTGATCTCGCCCATATGCCCGGTGGTGACCCGGCTTATTGCGCTCAAGCACCCGACGCTGCTGGACAATATCCTGCCGATCCGCCGGCCGGCGGTTATGATCGCAGATGACGTGCGTAAAAAACTGCAGTCTATGCATCACATCACCGCCTCAGAAATCGAAATCTTCCACATCACCCCCTGCCCCTCCAAGGCGCTGTCCCAGGAGATGGTGCTCAAAGACGAGATTGGATCCGTGGACCGCACCATCGGCATCAATGCAGTCTATCCGGAGCTTTGCAAGCACGTGGAAGACATCCGGGAAATGGAGCTCGACATTTACGATACCGACCCGTTTGCCAACATCCCCAATGCCCGGGGCCCCATGTGGAGCAAGTCCGGCGGGGAGATCAATCCCCTGCGCGCTGAGGGCCTGCTTGCGGTGTCCGGATTAAGGGAGATCCAAAACTGTCTCGAGAAAATCGAGATGGGCGTTTTTGATGACATGAATTACATTGAACTGCGGGTTTGCCCGCAAGGATGTCTCGGCGGACCGCTGACCGCCGTGGACCGCCATATGGCCAAGCAGACCGTGCAAAATCTGGTGCGCACATTCGGCGTCAACCGGCGGCTGCCCCCGTACAAACTCCAGCGGCTTTACGACCGCGGCTGGTTTTTTGCCAATATCCGGCCATCGGATTTTACCGATTATTACCCGGATCAGCGGCAGGCACTGACCATTGATCAAATGCAGGAAATCGAGAATCTGCTGTCGCTGCTGCCGGGAATCAATTGCGCGGTCTGCGGCGCGCCGGATTGCCGCACCTTTGCCGAAGACGTGGTTCGCGGCCGGGCCAGGCGCAGTGATTGCTTCAGGATCCGCGAGATTGACAACAGCAAGGAGGGCAATACATAGGTTCCTGCCGAGGTGGACCTGGGTGTCCACCCCGGCAGGATCGGCAACCATCTCCAATGCCGGATATACGGAAGAATTGAGGCGCTTATGAAAACCCAGGACTTGATCGACCGGTTCGGACTCACCGCCGCGGCCGGAAAAGACGGCACAGACCGGGAAATCGCCGGCGGCTATTGCGGCGACCTGCTCAGCGAGGTCATGGCCAACGCCCCGATCGGGTGCGTCTGGATGACCATCCAGGTACATCAGAACATCGTGGCAGTGGCCGTGCTCCGGGAGATGGCCGCCATCGTCCTTGCCATGGACAACCAGCCGGATCCGGAAACCTGCGAGAAAGCCGACCGGGAAAACATCCCCATTCTGCTCTACAGCGGGACTTCCTACGAACTGGCCGGAAAACTCTACGCCGCAGGCATTGTCAACGAAACCGCAGGCCAATGAACCCGGCCCGGACAGCACAGGCGCTCAAGCACTTCCGGGCGGATACCCATATCCACACCTGCCTTTCCCCGTGCGGCGACCTGGAAATGGGGCCGCGGGATGTTGCGGCGCAAAGCCGGCACGCGGGCCTTGACATGATCGCCGTATGCGACCATAATTCAGTTGAAAATGCCGGGGCGGTGATGCGGGCCGGGGATCATGTCGGGCTTGCGGTTTTGCCGGGCCTGGAAATCTGCTCCAGGGAGGAAGTCCACGTGGTGGCCCTGTTTGAAACCCTGGAAGCGGCGCATCAGATGCAGGAATTCGTGTACGCCCGCCTGCCGGGGGAAAATCAGCGCGAGATCTGGGGCGAGCAGATCGTGGCAAATGAGAAAAACGAGGTCCTGGGGGAAAATCTCCGCCTGCTCATCGGGGCAACCACCCTGAACCTGTATGAGATTGTCAGGCAGGTGCATGCCTTCGGCGGCCTGTGCATTGCATCGCACGTGGACCGGCCGGCATACAGCCTGATCGGCAACCTGGGCTTTATTCCGCCGGATCTTGACATTGACGGCATCGAAGTTTCCTTTCGGGTGCCGCTTTGCCGGGCCCGGCAAAGCGTAAACGGCATTGCCGGCTATCCGTGCGTGACCGCGTCAGACGCCCACTTTTTAAAGGACATCGGGCGCGCCTGGTACGGGCTGCAGGTGGCCGCGCCCTGCTTTGCCGAGTTGCGCATGGCGCTTAAGGAAGAAAACGGCCGAAGGATCATAACAAATTGAAGGAACTGGCGCTCCATATTCTGGATGTGGCGGAAAACGGAATTACCGCCGGTGCGGACCGGATCTGGATTACCGTGGAAGAAGATCGAGCAAAAAACCGCATGACCATCACCATTGAAGACAACGGCCGGGGCGTGCCCGAAGACGTGATGAAACGGATCACCGACCCGTTTTACACCACCAGGACCACCCGGCGGGTGGGGCTGGGCCTGTCTCTTCTCGAAAACACGGCCCGCAGGTGCGGCGGATCCATGACAATCGATTCCGAGCCCGGTCAGGGCACCCGGGTGACCGCCACGTTTGTCCATGACCACATTGACCGGCCGCCCCTGGGAGACATGGCCGGTACGCTGATGACCCTGATTTACAGCAACCCGGAAGGGGACCTGGCCTACCGCTGCCAGTCCGGGGACGGGGAAATCGTCATTGATACAAAACAGGTCCGGGAGCAGTTTAACAACCGGCCGATCACCGATCCGGAGGTATTCCGGCACCTGATGGAACAGATGGAACAAATCAAAACCTCAATTTAGGCAAAACAGAGAGGTAAATCATGGGCAAAATGACCATAGACGACCTGAAAAAAATCAAGGAACAGACCTCGGAAGAAACCTCATTGCGCCACGGCACGGCAAATGTTAAAATAACCGTGCACATGGGAACTTGCGGGATCGCCGCCGGCGCCCGGGAAGTGATGAGCGCGCTTATGGAGGAAATGGGGCAGACAGAGCGCCAGGATATCCGGGTGATGGCCTCGGCCTGCCTGGGCATGTGCAGCAGCGAGCCCAACGTGACCGTTGCCGTCGAGGGCGAGGAACCCATTGTTTACCAGCACATGGATTCCAACAAGATGAGGCAGGTGTTCCGGCGCCACGTCCTGGAAGGCGAAGTCCAGACTGACTTTGCACTGGCGCGGGGATAAGAATTTCTGCAAAACAATGCAGACAGCCATTGACAATCGTAAAACCGTTCACGGGAGGTGTGAATGCCAGAGCAGCCAAAAGAAATTCTGCAGCAGACAGAAGCATTTCAACAATTGACCGACCCGGAGCTGGCCCCGATCCTGGAGTTCAGCGAGCTTCGCAGCTTTACCAACGGCCACCGCCTGTTCCAGGACGGCGGGTCTGCCGCAAACCTGTGGGTGCTTTACGAGGGAACCGTGGACCTGCGTTTCGAATTGCCCGGCGGCCGGGAAACCTCCGATGAACAGACCATTTCCACGCTGGGGGAAAACCAGATTTTCGGCTGGTCCAGCATGATTCCGCCATACAAATACAAGCTCTCGGCCTACTGCATTTCAAAGCAATGCCAGGTCCTGGTAATTGAGGCCGGAAAGCTGATGGAATATTTCCGCGCTCATCCGGATATCGGCTACCGGGTGCTCTCAGGCATGATCCGGGTGGTGGGCAAACGGTTCCGGCAGCTTCAGGCATCGGCCGGACAGGCGGGCTTTACCGGAGCCAGGGTGACCGTGCACATGGGCACGTGCGGGATCGCCGCCGGGGCGCGCGAGGTCATGAAGGCCCTGTCAGAGGAAGTGGCCGGCTCGATCCGCCAGAATATCCGGGTGACCACCGGCGGGTGCCTCGGCTACTGCAGAAGCGAGCCCAACGTCACGGTCCGCCTCCAGGACCAGGAACCGGTGATCTATCAGCACATGGATGAAAACAAGATGCGCCGGGTATTTGCAGAACACGTGATCGGGGGCAAGGTCCAGGACGACCTTTTGCTCCAGGGAGGTCAATCATGCTGAAGCAGGAAATTCTTGAAAGCACGGCACCATTCAATGACCTGGCCGACGAGCGGCTGGCGGCCATCGCAGAAACCGCCGAACTGGTGGAATTCAGAAACGGAGACCGCATCTTTGCGCATGGCGCGGATGCCACGGATCTGTGGATCGTGGTGGACGGAGAGGTAAGGCTCTGCGCCGAGCTTTCAGAAAACGGGACACCGATGGAGCAGATGGCGTTTATGTCCGCGGCCCAGGCATTTGGGTGGACCTGTTTTGTGCCCCCTTACAAATACCAGCTTTCCGGCTACTGCGCCTCCAGGCGATGCCGGCTGATCCGGCTGCCAAAAGACGATCTTCTCCGGTTCTGCGAAAAAGCCCCGGAAGTGGGATTTGCAATCATGCAGTACACCCTGTGCGCCGTGGGCACCCAGTTCCAGGAACTCCAGGATGAACTGGCAAAACAGCGGGGGCATGAGATTATGCATCGGTGGTAGGTTTACAGTTTTAAGTGCGTTAAGTGTTAAGTGTTAAGTTTTAAGTTTTAAGTGCATTAAGTTTTAAGTAATTAGTGGTTAAGTGAACTTGTTCAGCTGGGCGATATGCCTTTTCACTTAAACACATAACCACTAAGAAAAAGAAGGGGTCAAGCCTACCTTGACCCCTTCTTTTTCTTAGTGGTTATGCACTTAACACTTAATCACTTCTTTTTTCTATGCTGCGCCGGAGAGTTTGACCGCGCAGACCTTGTATTCCGGGATCTTGGAGACCGGGTCCAGGGCGGAGTTGGTCAGGCGGTTGGCCGCGGCCTCGGCGTAGTGGAACGGGATGAACACGGTGCCGTCCACGGCCTT
The DNA here is from genome assembly GCA_964613595.1 of uncultured Desulfobacteraceae bacterium. GTDB lineage: Bacteria > Desulfobacterota > Desulfobacteria > Desulfobacterales > Desulfosalsimonadaceae > Desulfosalsimonas. The sequence continues at coordinate 7,216 of CAZTHW010000071.1, forward strand.
GTCCGATATGGTCATCCGGGCCATGATTTCGCCGCGCCTGGAGGCGATCCGGATCTTGTCGCCTTCCTGCAGGCCGTACTTTTCCGCATCCGCCGGGGAAATCTCCACGAAACTTTCCGGGGCCCGCTCGTTGAGCCCTTCTGTCCGCCGGGTCATGGAACCGGTGTGGTACTGGTAAAGCACCCGGCCCGTGGTCAGATACAGCGGGTATTCATCATTGATCTGCTCTGCCGGCGGGATGTAGTCGATTGCGTGCAGGTTGCCTCGGCCGACGGGGAACGCCTGGGCATGGAGAATCGGCGTGCCGGGATGCTCCGGATTGGGGCACGGCCAGTGCAGGCCTTCCCGCTCGATGCGCGCATAGCTCAGGCCGGCGTAAGACGGCGTGACCGAAGCCAGTTCGTCAAAAATCTCCGAGGCGTTTTTGTAGTCCATGGGATAGCCCATGCGCCGGGAGATCTCCGAGATGATCCGCCAATCCTCCCGGGCCGCGCCCGGCGGGTTGACCGCCTTTCTGACCCGCTGGACCCGGCGCTCGGTATTGGTAAACGTGCCGTCCCTTTCGGCAAAACAGGTGGTGGGCAGCACCACGTCAGCCTTTTGCGCTGTTTCGGTCATGAAAATATCCTGCACCACCAGAAAATCCAGGTGCGAAAAGCTCTCCTCTGCATGGTTCAAGTCCGGGTCCGAAACCAGGGGATTTTCCCCGATCACGTACAGCGCCTTGATCTCGCCGGAATGGGCCTTGGGAATCATCTCCGTTACCGGCAGGCCGGCCTTGTCCGAAAGCCCGGTGGTGTTCCATGCGCTTTCCATTTTTCCCACCGTGTCCGCGTCCGTGACTTTCTGATACCCGGTAAACACGTTGGGCAGCCCGCCCATATCGCAGGCGCCCTGGACATTGTTCTGCCCCCGCAGGGGGTTGACCCCGGTGCCGGGGCGACCGAGGTTGCCCGTTACCATGGCCAGGTTGGCCAGGGATTTGACGTTGTCCGTGCCCGATATGTGCTGAGTGATGCCCATGCAGTAGACAATGGCCCCGTTTTGCGCACCCGCGTAGAGGCGGGCGGCCTCGATGATCTGGCCGGGCGGAATGCCGGTGATCCCGGAGACATAATCCGGGGTGAACTTTTCGGTCATCTCCTCCAGGGCTTCAAACCCCTGGGTCCGCTCTTCCACGAAATCCTTGTCGTAGAGGCCTTCCTTTAAAATCACGTGAAGCAGGCCGTTGATCCAGGCAACGTCCGTGCCCAGGTTGGGCCGCAGCCACATGTCGGCATGCTCTGCAAGCTTGATGCGCCGCGGATCGACAAGGATCAGCTTCGTGTCCTTGAGCGATGCAGCCCGCTTGATAAAACTCGAGATCACCGGGTGGTTTTCCGTGGTATTGGACCCGGTCACCAGGATCACGTCGGCTTCTTCCACATCCGCGATGGTGTTGGTCATCGCCCCGCTTCCAAACGCTGCGGCCAGACCGGCCACTGTGGAGGAATGTCAGAGACGGGCGCAATGATCGATGTTGTTGGTCCCGAGCACCGCGCGGGTGAACTTCTGAGCAATATAATTGTCCTCGTTGGCGATCCGGGCCGAGGTGAGCACGCCCATGCTGTCTGGCCCGTGAGTGTCCCGGTTTTCCGCAAACCGGCGGGCCACCAGGGCCAGGGCCTCGTCCCAGTCGGCCTTGCGGAATTCGCCGTTTTCCTTGATCATCGGGCTGCTCAGGCGCTCCGGGGAATTGATGAACTTGTAGCCGAACCGCCCCTTGACGCACAGGCTGCCGTAATTGGGGGCCACTTCTTCAGCGCCGGTGACCTTGAACACGGTGTTGTCCTTTACATGCAGGTCGAGCTGGCAGCCCACCCCGCAGTAGCTGCAGGTGGTGCGTACTTTTTCCGCCTCCCAGGGGCGCCATCGGTACCTGGCCTCCTTTTCCATCAGCGCGCCGGTCGGGCAGGCCTGCACGCACTCGCCACAAAACACGCAGTCCGAATCCTTGAGCGGCCGGTCGCCCGCTGCCACGATTTTGCTGTTCTTGCCCCGGTAGCCGAAATTGATGGCGTTGTTGACCTGGATTTCATTGCAGGCCTGCACGCAGCGGCCGCAAAGGATGCACCGGGAAAAATCGCGTACGATAAAGGGATTGACGGATTCCAGGGGATACTTGACTTCCGTGGCCGGAAAAGCCTCCCCGGAAACCTGGTACCGGTATGCCAGATCCTGGAGGGTACAGTCCCCCCACGCCGGACAGAGCCGGTCGCTGTGATCCTGCGCCTGAACGCCCAACTGGAAATCGGTAAAGCTGCCGGTTTCATCGGATCCGCGGACCGCGCAGTTGTGATTGCCCGAGGCCAGCAGCAGCTCGATGCTCATTTTCCGGGAGGTCACCACAGCGGGCGATTCCGTGTGGATCACCATTCCAGCCGCAGCCGGGGTAGAGCAGGCCGGCAGCAGGTTGCGGGCGTTTTCCACTTCCACCACGCATATCCTGCATGCCCCGGTCGGCGTGGCACCCTTGAGGTAGCACAAAGTCGGGATGTCAATGCTGTTGCGCCGGGCCACGTCCAGGATGGTATCTTCGGGCCCGATGGAAAACGGGTTTCCGTTGATGGTTACTTGGTTTTCGGTCATGTTTTTTCTCTGAAAAAAAGTGTTAAGTGTTAAGTTCATTAAGTGCGTTAAGTTTTAAGTGGTTAAGTCGAATCGGGATCTATACCGGTACCGATTTCGATCAATTTGAAATTGTACTTATATGATATTTTGGGGCGGGTTTCAAGAGGGAAAAAAAGCGGCGGGTTAGAGCCACATTTCCCGTTCCGGGTCTCTCAGGGACATGGGCGGGCCCAGGACTTCATACCAGATCACCGCGTGGCGCACCTTTTCCCTGGACAGTTCAAGCCGGTGCGGCCGATGCTTCAAAGCCTCGCCCGGCCCTTTCAGAGGCGGCGCAGGGGCTCTGCGCTCGGTTTTTCCGACCCGTGCCTCCGGGGTGCGGCCCTCCAGGCTTCTGGATTCGATCAGGGTCTGGCCCCGGCCGGCGCGGACAGGCTCATGCCGCGGCCGGGAGGGTGGTGCCTCCGCCCGGGCCGGGGCTTGGGGTTGTTCGGATTTTTCCTCCCCCGGCTTCTGTGCGGGCATGAGATCCTCCCATCCGGAGGGCCGGCGCCGGCCGGATTCGCGCGTTTGCGCGTCCCCGGCCGGCGCCTCCATTTCCTTTTTCACCTGCTCCCAGGTGTCCCTGAGGCGACGTTTCCAGCCGCCCGGCTGCGCCTTTTCCTCCCCTTCGCCCGGGGCGGCGGTCTTCAGCTTTTTCTGCACCCGCACGAGGTTGGAGATGATGATGATCACCAGCAC
>CAZTHW010000072.1:0-10556 GCA_964613595.1 uncultured Desulfobacteraceae bacterium
CTCCAGGAGCCTCCTGGAGCCTCGATTTACGCTCGGAAACCCGCTTTTCCGCACCGCCGTCAGGGCACCGAAGTGCAATTTCGCAAGAGCGCAAAAAAAGCATTTCCTTGGAAATGCTCCCCCGGGCCGCAGCCCGGGACCGAGCTATAACAGTAACTTTTTACGAGTTCATCTTTACTGTTCCCTGTTTTTTGTTTGCTCCGGTGCACAATCCATGTAATAAGAAGAAATAATGAATCCCTACCCGCTCGTCAATAAAAAGGAGGTTTATCCTGAAATCCTTTTTCCTCAGGCCCCCTGTTCTCCTTATTGTTTGCCTTTTCAGCAGGACTCGCCTCTGGTAGATTATATTTGAAGTGTTAACTGGTTAAGCGACATCAAAAGCGGAGTTTTTACCTGCGCTTCGGGAGGTGAGCAGCGCCTTGGAAAACACAGCGGATATCGTGATCTGCAATGCAACCGTGGTAACGGTGAATCCCGGTTTTGACATTTTCGAGCACGGCGTGGTCGCAGTTCAGGACGGCCGGATCAAACACGTGGGCGGCCCCGGAAGCTTTCCGGCTGATGCCGCAGTCGAGGTGATTGATGCCAAGGGCGGCATTTTGATGCCGGGCCTGGTCAACACCCACACCCATCTGCCCATGTCGTTGTTTCGGGGTCTGGCAGATGATCTGCCGCTGGAGAAATGGCTGACCGAGCACATTTTTCCGGCAGAAGCCGCCCACATCACACCCGGGACCGTCCACTCCGGCACCATGTTGTCCTGTGCGGAAATGCTGCTTTCCGGTACAACCACCTGCTGTGACGGGTATTTTTACGAGAATGCCGTGGCCGAAGCCGTGGCGGAAGCCGGAATCCGGGCGGTACTCGCCCAGGGGCTCGTGGATTTTCCTACCCCGGATGCACCGGATCCCCAAAAAAACGTGGACCGGGCCGCGGAATTCGTGCGTACCTGGAAAAACCGGTACTCCCGGATCATGCCCTCGATTTTCTGCCATTCGCCCTATACCTGTTCGGCCGACACCCTGCAGCGCGCCAAACAGGCAGCCGCAGCGGCCGGGGTGGTTTTCCAGATCCACGTAGCGGAAACGCAAAACGAGTCCGAACTCTCCGGTATCCCGGATGGTGCCTCCCCGGTGAAGTACCTGGCGGATCTGGGTGTGCTGGATGAAAACACCCTGGCTTCGCACTGCGTGTGGTTAAACGCAGTGGATATTTCGATCCTGGCAGATGCCGGGGCGGCGGTTTCCCATAATCCGGAGAGCAACATGAAGCTGGCCTCTGGTATTGCGCCGGTGCCCGCGCTCATCCATGCCGGGGTGCCCGTGGGCCTGGGCACGGACGGGTGTGCTTCCAACAACAACCTGGATATGTTCGAGGCCATGGGGTTTGCCGCAAAGCTGCACAAGGCGGTAACAGGCGATCCCACGGTGCTGGATGCCGGGACCGTGGTCCGGATGGCCACCATAGACGGTGCGCGCACCCTGGGACTCGACTCCCTGACAGGTTCCATTGAACCGGGCAAGGCCGCGGACCTGATTGTTCTGGACACCCGCAGGCCCCACTTGTCTCCCATGTATCACCCGGACTCCCACCTGGTGTACGCGGTGCGGGGCGCGGATACGATACACGTCATGGTTGACGGGCAGATGCTGGTGCGCGACGGCCGGCTGGTACATATGGATATCGGCGAGGTGATCGCCCGGGCCGCGGAAATCGGGACAGCTATTGCGCAAACAGATACCCGGGAATCCTGAAACCACGAAGAGCACGAAGCTCACGAAGAAAAATTTATTCAAAAATTAACGTCTTCGTGTTCTTCGTGCACTTCGTGGTTTTTTAAGTAATAGGCCGAAACCGGAGTAAATAACGGATCAGATGATTCTGCACGTGGACATGGATGCGTTTTTTGCTTCCGTGGAAAAACTGGACAACCCGGAGCTGGCTGACAAGTGCGTGATCGTGGGCGGGGTCTCGGATCGCGGGGTGGTTTCCGCGGCAAGCTACGAGGCCCGCAAGTTCGGCGTGCGATCGGCCATGCCCATGTACCGGGCCCGGCGTCTGTGTCCCCACGGGGTGTTTGTCTCTCCCCGGGGATGGCGCTACAAGGAAATCTCCCGGGTGGTCATGGACAATGTGCGTGCATTTTCCCCGCTGGTGGAGCCGGTTTCCATTGACGAGGCGTATGTGGATATTTCCGGTTGTGAAAGTCTCTTTGGTGGTCCGGAGGCCATCGGCCGGCAGGTCAAGGAGAAAATCCGGTCCCGTACCGGCTTGAGCTGCTCTGTTGGCATCGCGCCGGTGAAGTTTCTGGCCAAGATCGCATCGGATATGGACAAGCCTGACGGGCTGGTGGTGATTACCCGGGAGCAGGTGTCGGATTTTCTCGAGGATCTGCCAGTAAACAAGGTGCCGGGCGTGGGGCGGGTCTCCGGCGAAGTGCTTTCCCGCCTGGGCATCAAAACCCTGGGGGACGTGAAAAATTACGGAGAAGCCGGATTAATACGCTATTTGGGAAAATTCGGCACCCGGCTTGCCGAACTGGCCCGGGGAATTGACCGCGCCGGGGTCGAGCCTGTACGGCCGGTCAAATCCATAAGTTCGGAGAAAACGCTGACGGAAGATACCCGGGACAAGGTGTATTTGAAAAAATATCTTCTGGAGCAGGCTGAAGATGTGGGTCGGCAGTTGCGGGCCAAAAAATTACGCGCCAAGACGGTTTTTATCAAGATCAAGCATTCCGATTTTACACAGGCCACCCGCCAGGCGCGGCTTCCGCGTCCAAGCCATTCCGCGGAATTCCTGTACGGGGCGGCTGTCGACCTGCTCGACGCCTACAGCCTGGACCGGCCGGTGCGTCTGGTTGGACTGGGCGCCACGGAATTAATCGATGCGCAAACCCCGGTCCAGCAGGAGCTGTTCCGGGATCCCTCCGAATCCACCGGGAAATGGGAAAAAATAGACACCGCCCTTGATGCCATCCGGGAGAAATTCGGCGCCGGCGGCATCAGACGGGCGGGGAGCAAGGAAGAAAATGATTGACGGTTGGCTGAACCCCGAAGAGCACGAAGCTCATGAAGGAGAAAAATAAGAGTGATATCTTTCAATGAACATATGTTGTTCCTCCTTTCCGGGCTGCCTAATCCTTGTGCAGATGTCCTTTCAAAATCCGCTTAAACCGCCGGGAGCTTTTCCGGTAGATGCGCCTGAAATCGATGCGAAGCATTTTTCTGCCGATAATTCGCACAGGGTCGCTGCTGTCGCGAACAATCCGAACACGTGATTTGAGCTGCTCGCAGAGCGCATATTACATTTTTACAGTAATCATTCCCTGGAAGGTGTCAAGCTTGCCCGCGTGCCGTGCCCTGGCAGTTGTTTCTGGAAATGGAGCAAAACGTGGCCGGCGGTTTCCTGGAGCGGCCGGAATGGCAGGAGCTGATGAAGCTCAGGGGAAAATAGTCAGAACGGGAGCTGCCTGTTGTTATGCAAGCACCTGAAGCACGCTGTCAATACGGGTAAGGCGATGTTTGACAGCTTCAATATCCGCGGTGCCGAGGTCTCCGGCCAGGGCCATGTCCATGAGCTGCGAGACGGTATGGTACGTGCCGTCAAAGGCGGCCTTTACGTCCAGGTCGTCGTTCATGTGATTTTCAAAATCCGGCTGCAGCCGCTCGATCAGGGGTTTTGCCGCTGGAAAAGCAGGCTTGTCTCCCGCGTCCCGGGCGCTTAAATTCCGGACCATTTCCCGGAAGGTATCGATTTTGCCGCGGGCCTGGTGGATCCGGTCTTCGGTGAGGTCGCGCCGGCTCCGGTAATGGCCGTAAATCAGGAAAAACCGGATGTGGTGGGCCGCATAACCCTTGTCCATCAGCTCGCGCACGTAAACGATATTGCCCCGGCTCTTGGACATTTTTGCCCCGTTGATGCTCACATGCCCGGCATGCAGCCAGAAGGGGGCAAGTTCCTTGCCGGACACGCCCTCGATGACCGCGATGTTGTAGTCGTGATGCCGGTACAGGTTGTCAATGCCGCCGCAGCAAATATCGAGTTCCTCTCCCAGGTGCCTGGCGATCATGGCCGCATCCTGCACGTTCCAGGCGGGCCTGCCCCTGCCCAGTTCAGTGTCCCAGAAGATGTCGCCGTCTGCGGGCCGCCAGCCCTTCCACAGGATAAAGTCCCCCAGGTTCCAGCGCTGACCCGGATAGGTGTCCTTTCGAAAACGGATCCGTTTTTTCGGCCATTTACGCATATCCAGGCCGTAGAGCCTGCCGAAACCCTTGAATTCCAGGGGATCGTAGAAAATATCGTGCCCGTACCGGTAGGCGATGTTTTTTTCCATGAGCCGGCTGATCAGGTACACTGCCTGTTCCACGCTGGTGGTGGACCTGGCGATGGTCTGAGGCAGGTAAATGTTGAGCGCGCCGCAGTCCCGGATAAAACTGTCTGCCACCGGCCGGGTCAGGTCCTTCAGGGAAATGCCCAGTTCGTTGGCCCGGGAAATGGCCTTGTCTTCCATGTCCGTGAAGTTGATCAGCCGATCCACCCGGTATCCGAGATATTCCAAATAGCGCTGAAGGATGTCCTCGAAAAGAAAAGTCCGGTAATTGCCGATATGCGGCCAATTGTATATAGAGGGGCCGCAGGTGAACATTTTTACCGGCCGGCCGGGTTTCCGGGGGGTAAACCGGTCTGTTTTCCGCGTCATGGTGTTATGCAGGTGCAGGCTGGCGGGCATTTTGTATGTTCCTATTATTATTACAGAATTTCAATAACTGACAGGCTCGTAAAAAACTTTTCATTTCCCCGCTGCGGTATTTTTGCAGAAAGGAAAACCGTGAGCGCCTTGGCTGACCGGCGGCCGCGAAAAAGGAATTTCCTCGCTCCAGGAGCCTCTTCGAGACTCGATTTCCGCTCGGAAATCCGCTTTTCCGCGCCGCCGTCAGGGCAACGAAGTGCAATTTCGTAAGAACGCAGAAAAAGCATTTCCTTAGAAGTCATTTCTGAGTGGCTTTTTACAGAAAATTAATGAATGGCAGATTTTTCAAAGCCCGTCAATGCCCGTGGCCGTGTTCGGAGTGCCCGCCGGCGATGACGTAAACGGCTTCGCTTTCCCCGGGGTTTTCCAGAAACGCGGTATGATCTTCTGTAATGTGAAAGGCATCGCCCGGGCTCAGGTCTCCGGTTACCGCGCCGGTGACCCGTAAAGTCGCATTTGTTGCCAGAACCATTTCCTCGTGACCGTGGCCGGGCTTGATCAGGCGATCTTTTTCCCCGGGCTGCAGGATGCCGTAAATCATGTAGCAGGCGTGGCTGCCCGTGTGGTCGGCGCCGAACACGATTTCCCCGTCCTCGGATTTTTCCGCCTGTTTGCGCAGATTGATAAACATATGCATGGATTCTCCTCCGTTTTTCTGTTTTACCGCACGCAGCGCGGATCCGGGGCATCCATTCGCCCCTGGTACAGATAGCTCATGGCCGGACACCCGCCGTGGCATTGCGGGTGAAGCCGGCAGGTTTGTCTCGGGCACGGGTTGCCGGAAAACCGCCGGAAGAAATCGAGCGTTGGATGGTTCCATATCCCGGAAAACTCGTGTTCCAGGATATTGCCCAGGCAAAACTCCGGGTATCGGAAAAACAGGTAGCAGGGATAGACCGAGCCGTCGGGCAGCACCGAGAGCTTGGTGGTGCCGGCCGGACAGCGGGTCTCTGCGAGTTCCGGCGTGTTTTTTGTATCCGGTACGAATCCGCCGCAAAAGACCCCGTTTATACCCGGATGCTGCGCCTGCAGCGTTTCAAGGCGGTCGCAGAAAACGTCAAAGGGGTGGCAGTTTTCAAGATCCGCCGAATCCGCGGCATCCCTGTAAATCAGGTAGTTCTCGATGCCCGGCATGCCGATATAGGGCCTGCAGGCCGCGGGCAGGGGATCGGGACGGGTGAACACGCTTTTTAAAATCGGGCGGCAGGCCCGGATGTAGGCATCAAGGCCTTGGGGCAGGGTGTCGCTGTTTACGGATATGCCGATGCGCAGCGAGTTTTCGGAAAACTGCCGGGAAAGCGCCCAAAGCGCCTCCGGCCGGGTGCCGTTGGAACTCAGGGTGACCCGGAGTCCGTGTTGGCAAATGACGGCAGCCAGTCGGGCAAGATCGGGGTGCAGGGTGGGTTCCCCGCCGAGAAAGTCGATGTGTTCAATGCCCAGCCGGCTGCATGTTGATGCCATTTTCTCCACGTCCGCCGGATCTGCGTCCGGGGGCTCCGGCAGACTGCGGTTAAAGCAGAAGTTGCAGGACATATTGCAGCGCAGGGTGGGATAGAACTGGATGTATGCGGGTGCCTGAAAAGCCGGTCTATCCATGCCCCACTCCGAACAGGCGGCACATGGCCGGATCCGGTGCAAGGGGGTGCGAAGCCCGGAAACGGCAGCCGCCGCGGCATTCCTGGAGGTATTCGCAGTCCCGGCAATCCAGTTCGTCCAGCCGGATGTGGGGCATTTTGCGCCAGCATTCGGCCAGGTTGACAGCCGCGTCTCCCAGGGGACGGTCCCGGTAAAATCCGCATTTGACCGCCTGGCGATCCGGCATGACGGCCATTAAGTGGTGGCCGCAGGCGTACCCGTCCGATGCCCCGTGATACCCGCCCCCGTATGCATATTCCATCAAGGGTGCGGCGGTTTCAACAGGTACGCACAGGTCCGGGTGCTTTGCCAGCGATCCGGTGAGCGCCAGGATATCCACACCCCATTCCAGGGCCCCGGTATCTTCGATAAACTTTCGCATTTGCTCGAATTCTTCGATGTTGCCCCTGTGGATCATGGTGGAAAAGGAAATGTCCATGCCCGCGTCCTTTGCCGCGTGCACGCCACGCAGGAGCTGGTCAAAGGTGCCTTCGCCCCGCAGACGTTCATGGCCGGTCTTCCAGCCGTCCATGCTGAACTGGATTTCGTCGGCATCCAGGCGGCCCGCGTTTTCCGGTGTCACAAGGGTGCCGTTGGTAAACAGGATGCGGCGAATGCCAAGGCCCCGGGTCTGGTTGAGAAAATCTGCCAGGTGCTTGTAGAGCAGGGGCTCGCCGCCGGAGATCAGCAGGCGCAGTCCGCCGCTTTCGGCAAACTGCCGGGTGATCTCCACGGCATCCGAAAGCGGCATCTCTGATGCGCCGGGCGGTCCCAGATAGCAGTGGCGGCACCTGAGGTTGCATTGGTGCAGCAGGTGGAGCTCAAGGTAGCGAAGAGAGGGGCAGTCGCCCACATCCACGGAAACGTCGATTTGCGCGGGCTGCTCCAGGGCCTCCAGAATGTCTTCTGCCAGGCAGTACTGCACGAATTCGGCTTCGTCCGTGAGCTCGCCGCCGGTTCGGGTGCCGTTGCACTGCTGCAGAAAATTCAGGGCCCGCTCATCGATTTCGTATAGCTCGTCTCTGCCGGTATGATAGACAAACGGCGTTTCCAGGTTTTTCAGCGCGGCCTGCGGGGCCAGCCGGAGATAGGCCGAATGCCAGTGGCTTTCGTTCATAATACGTCTTCTATATCCGCCTGTTCAATTATGCGGTTTTCCAGCAGGTGGGCCAGCACGATATAGCCGCCGCAAGGCTCCAGGTCGTCTGCGGGCTGCGGGGATTGAAAATCGCAGTCTTCGGCCCGGAATTCGCATTTTTTGCAGAGGGTTTCTCCCAGGTCCTGCCTGCTGGCTTCCCACACGGAGCGGTTTTTTTCTGCCGCATTTACGTGCGCGGTATCAATTCTGCCGGCGGCAAGCAGCCGTTCGGCCACCCGGGCGCCCAGGCATGCCATTTCCTCTTTTTCACCCTCGACAAAAAACATGCAGCAGGGCCGGCAGATCCGGTCCTGAAAATCAACTTTACCCATGTGAGGTATTTGCCCCCATAAACAAATGGCCTGTGCAGGGAATCGAGGTCCATACACAGGCCCGGGTGTTAAAAATGATTTCTGCTAGCAGGAACGTTTACACTTGCAAAGACCGGTGGGTGCTTTTCTGACCTTTTGAATCTTCATGATTGGCCTCCTTTCTTCGTGAAAGTAATTGATTCGGGCAATTAAAGCCGCATTTCTGACAGCGCGGGGGCTGCCGGTCGCGTTCTTCGCGATATTGTTATTTAAGATAACAGCCCGGCATACGGCTGTCAACAAACCCGGTTGAGATTTTTCTGCATGGGAATATAGCGGATCCCGTTGATAATTTTTTCCGGCGGATTCGGGGTAAATCCCAGGTGCCGGTAGGCGGGCACTGCATTTGGAGAGGCATTGACGGTTATCGCCTCCAGGCCCGGGTTTTTCTGCATGCACCGGTTAAGCGCGCATGACAGAAGCTTCCGGCCGATGCCCTTGTGCTGGTATGCGGATTTGACAAAAAACATGGAGATGTGGCGATGGTCCCGGATTTCGATCATGCCCACCGGATCGCGGTCCTGGCGGGCCACCCAGACAAAATGCGCGCGTTTGGAGCGAAAGGCCATTTCCTTGAGACTGGCGTATTTCTTAAACTCCGCGACCCCCTGGCTGGAATACAGGGGTGCAATCGCGGCCGCAAAACTCGACAGGACCATTTCGATCACGGCGCCTTCTTCGCCCGCACGCAGGGGACCGTATTCAATGGGTTCCGCCCGGGGTTCGGATTGGCGCGTTATTGACTGCTGACCGCAATGTTGACTTTCTGGATTACGCCCTTGAACCTGCGCATGCCCCCGCCGCAACTGACAATGTGCAGCAGTTCGGCCGGGTGGGTCACCAGCACGCCCGAAAGCCCGGTAACCGGATAGTCTGTAAACAGACCGGGCAGCAGCGGCGTGGATGCGCCCAGCAGGATCACGGATCTGCAGTTGGATGCCTTATCGATGATTTCGTCAAACGTGTGGTTGATAATCGAGGTGGCCGTAAAAAGGCAAACCGTACACTCCGGCAGTTGATCCGGAATCTCTGCGGCCGGTCGCAGGGCTTTCGTGGGGCTATCAATTTGTTCGAAAATGGTCAGCCGGGCCCCGGAATCCCGGATATTTTTGACCATCGGGGCGAAGTGGCCCACCATGCCCACGTGGTCGGCCGGGCCGAGGTTGACCGCGTTGAGCACGTCCCCGGTGTCGAGCTCCGGGGCCGGGGTGTTGGCCAGCGCATTGGCGGCGGCCAGGCCGACGGCGGTTTCAAGCGGGTCCGCGGAGGTCACGAAGCTCAGCAGTTCGTCGGCTTTCCGGCCGGTCAGGGGCAGCATGCCCGTAAAAGTCGTGCAGCTCGGCCGAAGATGCCGGATCGGGGTGCATGCGACCCCGGTTTGGCGGTTTTCCAGCATCACGGCGGTATACCCCAGCCCGATGCGTACGTCCGCGATCCGGTTTTCGGATGCCGGCCCGAACAGATGGTCCTTGATGCGTTGCTGAATACCCATGATGCGAATCGCGCTCAACTCTCTAACTTGAACAAATTATCTGATTTCCGGATGTACACTGCCCATGGGTTACAATTGCCACAGGGGCAGTCCGGTTTCCTCGTCAAAACTTCGTTCAAATGCCGGGCCTTCAAAGGATTCGATGACGATTTCACACGCGAAAACCACGGTACCCGGAGCGACGTGTCCGCCGTACGCATTTCCGGCATCATCTGCCAGGGTGATGTGGGCATGGACCATGGGCTCGCCGTCTTTGAGCGAGATATTTCCCGAGAGATTGAGGATCTCCAGGGCCTGATCGATTGTGAAAAACCGGTATTCCCGGGTTTTCTGGTTATAGTAAGCCAGGCGTGCGCGCTGGACCGCGCCTATTGCCTGAATCCTTCCGAGCCGGATGTTTTCGCGGTTGCAGGTTTGCGTGATCTCCTCCAGCAGATCGGCGCCGTGTTGCAGTTTTCCCATGTAGACTTGCTGCGGGCTGATTTTTTTCATCATGGCCATATCTTCTCCTGCATTATTCAACGGTTTTGAATTTTTCCTTTGGCGCACCGCAGACCGGGCATTTGTCAGGTGCCTTTTTGTCTGTGACGTAACCGCATACCTGGCATACCTGGTAGGCTTTTACCGTGTTTTTGATGACCTGGTACAGGGCCCGTTCGTAGAGCTTGGCGTGATAGGCTTCCGCGTCCCGGGCATGGCCGAAGGTAACCGCGGCCTGTTTTTCGCCTTCGTCTTCGGCCTCCTTGATCAGGTTCGGGTATTCGTTTTCGCTCACGGATTGCTCCCGCTTAAACGAATTGAGCAGGTTGGTGTCCGTGTCCTGGACCAGCAGGTCGCGGACCAGGTTCAAGTGGCGCGTGGCATGCACCCGTTCGGCCTCGGCAACGGCCCGGAATAAAAGGGCGATCTGCGGCACTTCTTCTTCCTCGGCCTTTTCCGCGTAGGCCAGAAGCCGGAAATACGCCTTGGCCTCTCCGATAAACGCCTTGTACACATTGTCCTTTGTTTTCGGTTCCATCCTTGTCATCCTTGCAGATCAGCGGTTGTCATTTCAGCGGCCCGGGGCGGTTGCCTGAGTCGCTTCCTTCCGGCGTGTATATAACCTAAATTGAGCGTTTCAAATTTTTACACGGATTAATATTTTAAATTTTTTTAAGGAATTAA